>CAINVS010000524.1 GCA_903854205.1 uncultured Bacteroidota bacterium
CGAAGGCTGTTTTTAAATTATAGTAGATAATTGTAAATGTCCCCCTCTGCCTTCAGGAGAGGGGTTAGGGGTGAGGTTCTTCAACAAACTTCTTATCCGTCACAAAGACACAAAGTCACAAAGAAACACAAAGGCTGTTTTTAAATTGTAGTAGGTACTTATAATTGTCCCCCTATGTTCAATGAGTTCAATAGGTTTTTCCTGAATGTAATCTAACGTCTTAAACATTTTGAACATCTGAAACCTTTTGAACAAAATCATCTAAAAACTCAACGTCCCTTTCAGGAGACATTGCTGAGAAGAACGAAACCTTAAACCATTAAACCAGCGAAGCGTATTAAACCATTAAACGAAAAACCCCAAACCCCAAACCTTCATATCAACCCTTATTAAAAACAATCTGATCAAAATCGTCTTCCTTTCCTAACCCCATCTTTTCCATGATACGATATTTTTTCGCGTATATGCTGCGGGGCTCTACAAGCAAGAGCGCGGAGATTTCTTTAGTAGATAAATTCATTCTGTAGAGTATGCAAAATTGCATATCAGCCTGAGTAAGTTTCGGATAATTTTGAACAAGCTCCGATGCAAAACCAGGGTGTATGATGTTGAATTGTATCAGTAATTTATCTAATCCCGTTCGGTCCTCTACCGCTTTTTCAAATTGTTCCATCAATTCTTGCCTGCGTTCCTGTTGTTGCTCGGCTACAATCTGATTTATTTTTAGCTTCAATTCCTCCGAATCGGCGAGGGTTTGTGTTACTAATATTTTTTGCTGCTCTAGTAACTGGTCGCGGTATTGCTTTTCCTGTAAGGCCCATTCCGTTTGCTGCTTTAGAATGTCATTTTCTTTTTTCTGTACATCAAGCTCTTGGGTTTGTATTCTCGAACGCTGACTCAACCTCAAATAAATCAATACGATGGTGGATATTAATAAAGTAGCAATGATGAGTATCAAATAAATCTGTTTGCGTTTGTAACCCTCACTTTCGCGTAATATCTCATTTTCTTTAAGCAATATCTTTTCATTTTTTTTCTGCTGCTCAAACTGGTATTTTGCCTGTAATTCCAACGCTAGCTGCTTTTGTCCTTCGATTTTCACGGTGTCGGATAAACGCTGGATTTCTTGGTAATATGTATGAAGTTGAGCCGGAGATAATTCGTTATACAAAAAATGAATGGCGACTTTCTTGTAGTTGAGTAGGTCATCATTTTTGGCAGATTTCAAAACGGATTGTATCGCTTCGCTTTTCATAACCTGCCGCGCTTCGGGGTAACCATTGGTATTTTTTAAGGCGGTGAGATAGGGAATGGCGACTTCCAGTATAAAAAAAGATTGATTTTTTTCCATTAGCCCGAATGACTGCCGATAATAAGGAAGAGATTCCTGATATTTTAACTGCTGTGATCGGGAAAGCCCCAATTTCAGAATCAGGTACGACTCCAGCTCCTCGTTCTTTATTTCGCGCGCGCGCTAAAAGAATATTGACCAAGCTATCTGCTGATGCACATTGGTTGGTTTGAATAAAAAACTCTGCCAGCTGATATCCGGCCCTAATATAACCTTCGTAATCTTTCAAAGAATCCAATTTTGGAAGTGTTTTTTGAAGGGTTCCAATGGCAAAACCATAGTTGCCGCTGCGTCCATATGCCTCGCCCAGATTGATTTGGATTTTTAATGCATTGTAAAACGTGTTTTCATCTTTATTATTTGGTGAATTAACGACATCCAAGGCTTGCAAATAGAGCCTTGTGGCCTGATAGAAATAGTTTTGATCAATACATAAAGTTGCATATTCCTGCAGGGTAATGGCTTTGAATGACTGGTTTTTCCAGATGCTGTCGTTCAGTTTCAGGCATGCGGTGATTGTCTCTGTTGCCTTTGCATATTCTCCTTTAAACCGATGCAGTATGGCCTTGGTACGGAGTGCATAGATTCTTTTAAAGTCTTTGTCAGTTACATAAGTCAAGGCCTGATTAATGGCCCATAATCCCGAATCCAGTTGATTGAGCATACCAAAAGCGATGGCTACATCCGTATAGATGTTTGCTTTGCAGGTATCTGGAGCCGAGGGATTTTTTGCAATAAGTTGCAGTAAATCTGCCTTGCTTTGAGCCGGATTTTTGTTCAGATTCGATTTTATATTTTTTATCGCTTCATTTATTTGTTTGGCAGATGATTGGGCAAATCCGGCTGTGGCAAATACCATCCAACCCAATATTAAAACAAGGCGAAAGTCGTTTTTTGTGTTCATTTTGTCTTATTTAATACCAATATTAGTGCTATAAATTTGACACAAGGGATTGAAAAGACAATTTCAAAACATTGAAAATCAATAGCTTAAAACTTTATAGCACTTTTATAGCACTTGCAGTTAGTGAAGATTATGATTCAAATTAAAGAAATTTGAATCATTCATTTAACCTTCTGTAATATCAAAACTATAAAAAAAACGTATAAAAAACATCCTTTCTTTTTTCGAAAGTTGCAGTAGCACTTTTGTGCCTTGTGATGTTCAACCCGGTTACATCCAAATCCCAATGCTTTTGTTCAACTTTTCATATTTTAAAATCAATTAATTAATAATTATTTTCTCAACAAAATCTAAAAAAACATCAATGAAAAAAAACATTCATTTCCCTATTTTTTTATTACTGCTTTGTTGCATGAGTCTTTATACAAATGCACAATATGTACCACCAACCCATGTTGATGGCGCTGCCCCTAACGGCATACTCTGGGACACAGTTTTAACAGGTAGAACCCTGCCAGTTAGATCAACCACTGCCGGATTTGATGGTGTGCCAGGCGCCGTTATGTTTTATGATAAAGCAACCGGTAAATTTGGAATAAACCCCAATGGACTTTCATTAAATTCTGTAATAGTTACATATACTACTAGTATTGTAAATGTAGGCCCGGCTTCTCCTGGCCCTTTTATTTATCCAGGGGGTACAACTACTAATTCTTGGTCACCAACAACAGGAACTCCAAGACTTAATCCCGCTCCAGTAGCAGTAACTGGTCTTGCCCCTACAACAATTAGCGCCCGGTTTGGAATTTTTATCGGTGCTCCTTTAGGTCCTGCTTTGGCAACTACTGGAGATGCCAATAATATTGCTTCCACAAATTGATTTTTGAATCGTCCCTGGTCTTTTGGGAGCGTGGTGAATATTGATAGTTTAATAGCTAACAATAAGGTGTTGGCAGACTCTAACTTTAAAGTAATTGGCACGAAATCTAATGCCAATGCCGATTTATTGGGTTATGGACCTCCAGGAGTAACGAATTCAACCACAACGCTAGGAGCAATGAAAGGAGTATTTCTCTATGTCATTAATGGAGCTGCAGGCAACCAGCTTGGGGCTATCGTATTTTATTCTTCGACCCCAACTTGTACCGCACCTACATTGTCTTCAAGTATCACCAATCAGTCCTGCTCCAACCTCAATGACGGAGCGATTAATTTAACGGCTACAGGCGGTTCCCCCGCTCCTACATTTGCCTGGTCGGGACCTAACAGCTTTACATCTACTACAGAAGATATAAGCAATTTGGCTCCCGGTCAATATACGGTAACGGCAACATCGGGTACTTGTACTTCTACGGCAACCTATACGGTTAATGCAGGTAGTTCATCTCAGGCTGCCAGTGTAAGCATTGCATCTAATGCCACTGCAAATACCATATGTGCTGGCACCAGTGTAACCTTTACAGCAAC
>CAINVS010000525.1 GCA_903854205.1 uncultured Bacteroidota bacterium
ATTAAAGGAACAGTTAACTATTAATCGAGGAAAAGAAAAAGAGAAAATGTTCAAGTGTATGATTCATATATACACATACGAATTGTTTCATTTAATGCACCACTTTGTATCACCAGTAAATATAAACTTTACATAAACATGGGCAAGGATAAAAAAGCATTACAGGAATTGCAGGCACTGATTGATAAATATCCTAAAGAAGCTGCCTATCCGCTGCAAATGGCGGAATATTACAAAAAAAAACAATAAAACTGAAGAGGCCAGAAAATACTTTGAAAAGGCGCTACAGGTAGAACCCGGAAATACTTTGGCCAATATTGCTATGGCGGATATTTTTCTTCAGGAGCGTGACACCATTCGCTATTTAAATGCGCTCATTGCTGTTTTCGACGATCCGCAACAGTCTCCAGAGGCCAAGTTGAAAGCCTTAGAACCTTTGGCTGATGCTGTATTGAAACAAAAAGACAATAATATGAAAACCCAAGTTTTCGAACTTGCCCAAAAAATAATAACTTTCAATCCCGATTTTAGTGCCGGATTTCTGCCTTACGGCAATCTGCTTATGTTGAACGGACGTTATGCCGATGCCATATTAGCCTATGAAAATGTATTGAGTAATGATAAAAGTAAACCGGAACCTTGGACATTATTAGCTGAAGCCTGCATGAAAGCAGGAGAAGGCAAGGAGCTTTTGTCCAAAACCAAAGATTTTGTGGAACTCTTTCCCGATCAGGCGCAAAGCCAGTACTATCGCGGATTGGCATTGAATAGCATCGGAGATTATACAACAGCCCAAAAAATGCTGAAAAGAGCTTCAGATATGTCTTTGAGCGACGAAAAACTGAATGCACGGGTGAAAAGTGCACAGGCTGAAAATTTCTACGGATTAGCAGATAAAGCCAAAGCAGATGCAGCTTTTGCAAATGCCGTCAAATATACTGAGGATCCGGAAGTCAGCATGAATCTTTGCAACGCACTGTTGATAGGCGCTTCTGAACTTGGCAAAGCAGAAGAAATGCTGAACAGAATCAGCAAAGAAGACCCGAAAAATGTCTGTTTTCAGTCCATGCAGGCTCGTCTGCTTTTCCGCAAAGGTAAATTCAGCGAGGCAAAACAGCAATGCGAAAAAGCAATGAATGCCGGTGCTTTAAATGATCCAAAAACATTGGAATTGTACGGGGATATCCATTACAGACTGAATGATACGGATGCTGCGCTGCTACATTGGAAACAGGCGGCTGAAGCCGGAATGTCATCTGAAGTTTTGAAAAGAAAAATAGAAATCAGAAAGCTGGACTAATACAAAAAAACTATGTCTGAAATTTATAATAAAATTTTGAATATCAAATATTTATTGTTAATATTATTTTTGTTTTTGGGGTTTGCATCCTGCAAAACTTCGCAGTTGGCAGTAAACAGCAATCTCAAAAAACGTAATGCGAAATTTCTTCTTCAGAAAATGGAGGAGAATCGCTTTGTTTATGACTGGTTAAGTGCCAAAGCAAAAGTAAAATTTGAAAGCGAAAAGGAAAATGTCTCTTTTACGGTCAATCTGCGTATGCGACATGACAGCCTTATCTGGATGAAGGTGCAAAAAGTGAGTGTGGAAGGCATGCGGGTGCGTATGACCCCCGACAGAATAGAGGTTTTAAATCGTCAAGACAATAAATACATAGTAGAAACATTTGCTACTATTCAGGATAAAATGCCAATTTCCTTTGGTTTCGGCGATATTGAAGATCTGCTTGCCGGCAATCCGATTGTAAAGGAAGGTATCGATTTTGAGGTTTCTTATGACAGTATCTATTATATCCTGGAAGGGAATATTATGGATGATAAAAATAAAAATCTGAAGAAAGGTGATGTAAAAATTTGGTTGGATGGAGGTTACAGGCTAACAAAACTTTATTCAAAAATTGGAGAAAATACCATTGAAGCCAATTTTTCTGACTTTCAGCCGGTAAATGACAAGGAGTCGATTGCATTTGAAAAGGAAATCATAATTAAGAGCCCCGAATCAGGTGAAATGCGTTTCAAAATCAATTTCAATAAGGTGGAATTGAACGAAGAACAGGATGTAAAATTCGAAATCCCCGATCACTACGAACAGATTATATCGGGAAATAAGCTGCCCAATAAATAAAGAAATATGCATTACAAATCGCTGATTATAATAGTCTTTTTTCTGTTTACCTTTGCCTTTTTGCTCAAAGGACAGAATTCGCGCAGTACTTTGGAAAGTAAACGCAAGGAACTGAATAAACAGATAGAAAATACTTCAAAGCTGCTGAGTCAGACTTCAAAAAGTAAACAGCATACCCTACAGGAACTGAGTACCCTGCAGAAACAAATGGAATCGAGAGGCGATTTGATAAAGGTCATACGTCAGGAATTGGATTCGATCGAAGCCCTTTTGGAAACAAAACAGGAAGATGTCTTAAGATTGACTGCAGACCTTAATAAAATGAAGTCGGCATACAAAAAGGTTTTGGTTCAGCTTTACAGACATAAGACCAATAATAATATTGTGTATTTTTTGTTTTCTTCCGAAAATTTCAACAAAGCGTTTGAAAAACAGATGTACTTGTCGCAATTGGAAAAAAGAAGAAGTCAGCAGGCCTCTGTAATCAGAAAAACACAGATATCAGCTAAAACCGAAATTGGTATTTTGGAAAGTCAGCGCAAGGAAAAAGCTTTGCTCTTGGGTGAAGAACTGGATCAGTCCGGCTCTCTGAATCAGGAACTGACAGAAAAAGACAAAATGATGCGCAGCCTTAAATCTAAAGAATCTCAACTGCGCAAAGAGTTGGCTGCCAAAGAAGATTCCAAAAAACAACTGAACAATAAAATAGAAGGCATCATACGCGATCAGATTGCTGCATCGAAAAGCGATTCAAGGCAATACAATAACAGCAGGTCAAAATCCGGAGTTAAAAAATCAAATGACCCCAGGCCATCAAAATCGGGTAAATACATACCTTCTGAACCCGACAGGGGCGATGAAAGCTCCTTTGCAGGCCGTAAGGGCCGATTGTCGCCACCTGTAAGCGGCGCAGTGGTTGTTTCAAAATTTGGCAAACAGCAGCATCCCTTATTCGAACAGGTATTTACACACAATAACGGAATAGACATGCGGACACCTGCGAATGCCAATGTGCGGGCTGTCCACAAAGGGACGGTAGTCAGTGTTTTTGCTGTTCCCGGTAATGGAAACGCAGTAATGATTAAGCACGGAGCCTATTATACGACCTATTCCAACCTTTCCAATGTATATGTAAAACGCGGTGATGAGTTGGCAACCGGAGCTAGCCTTGGCACTGTAGGAAAGGATATTACTACAGGCAATTACCTGCTTCATTTTGAACTTTGGAATGGTAAAAACAAAGAAAATCCCGAAAGTTGGTTGAAATAATTTGACTTTTTCAAATTCATGGAATGTTTTGTAATCAGATTGGGTTATCAATTTGCTTACCGGATTTATAATTTTAGAAATTAAGACACAATTTAGATATGTCAGATAAATGGACTTTAGGGGAAAAGGCAATCCTCATCAGAACTGAACCTGAAAAGGCAGTAATGGTGGCGCTTATCAGACCCGAACAGACAGAACAGCAGATTCAGGAATATTTGGACGAATTGGAATTTTTGGCGCTCACAGCGGGAGCCGTAGTTGTAAAACGATTTTTCCAAAGATTGCAGCATCCAGACCCAAGAACCTTTATAGGCAGCGGAAAAGCTGCTGAGGTAGGAGCGTATTGCGAAGAACATGGAGTTGAACTTGTCATTTTTGATGATGACCTGAGCGGTAAACAAACCAATATTCTCGAGGAAATTGTTAAATGTAAAATCATCGACAGAAGTACCCTCATTCTCGATATTTTTGCCAAAAATGCACAGTCTGCACAGGCCAAAACACAGGTGGAACTGGCTCAAATGCAGTACCTGCTTCCAAGACTCCGCGGTTTATGGACACACTTGGAAAGACAGCGTGGCGGTATCGGTATGCGCGGTCCCGGTGAAAAAGAGATTGAAACCGACAGACGTATTATCAATGACCGTATTGCAATGCTGAAAGAAAAATTGCAAAAAATTGATCAGCAGGCACTTACTCAGCGTAAAACCCGAGGAGAAATGATTCGTGTTTCGCTAGTCGGTTACACCAATGTGGGGAAATCCACTATCATGAATGAAATTTCAAAAGCTGAGGTTTTGGCCGAGAATAAACTCTTTGCCACCTTGGATACCACTGTGCGAAAAGTCGTTTTCAACCAAATGCCTTTCCTGTTATCTGATACTGTCGGATTTATCCGTAAACTGCCGCATCACCTGGTAGAAAGTTTTAAATCGACCCTGGATGAGGTTCGAGAAAGTGACCTGCTTATTCATGTGGTTGATATTTCTCATCCGCAGCATAACGATCAGTTGGAAGTTGTAAGCAGAACACTGAAAGAAATTGGCGCCGGTGATATTCCTGTACTTTACGTTTTCAATAAGATGGATATGTACCGTAAGAATTATTACGACGCTTATCTTACTGATACTGAAAGAGCTGCACTGGAAGCGGAACTTCGCGAAAAATGGGCTGAAAAAACGATGAATCGGGCAGTATTCATTTCTGCTATTAATCGTGAAGGAATAGAAGATTTTAGGGAAAAACTTACAGAACAAGTTACAGCATTATATTTTGAAAGATATCCCCACAAAAAAGAGTTTTGGTAGATTAAATACCTTTTATAAATATAACCATTCTTAATTCTCCATTAGAAGTGAAAATAAAAAAAGGAGGGCTGTCCGGCTTTTTGGACAGCCCTCTCTTTTTAAACCCAAAATATAGGGATGACTATGTCATAGAAATGAATTGCTAACTCAACCCCAGATTCGTCATAAGAAGTTCTATTCGTATCACAAACTTTAATGATGATAAATTCTACTACGCTTAATTATTTGAAATTGAGAGTAAAATATAACTTACGGACAATTTCGCTTTCGCACATATTATTGGCAATCAATTTATTTTGTCTTATCCCTTATTTGAAAATCAATAATATTATTTGGATTTGAACACATTCAACCATCTATTGTCCCCCCACTCCTGATATTTGTATTCAGCTTTAGCTCCCTTGGCATTATAACTCGTCAAATACCTGTAATTATCATTCCATTTTCCGTTTACCCAAATCTGATAGGTATTTGAAATTAATTTATTATCAGAATCATAGGAATATAAATAACGGTATGAATCATTCCAAAAAGTACCATCCCATTTTTGAATGTAATATTCAATTAATTTATTATTGTTACTATATTTATAAGTTACGGCATAGCTGTTCACCCATACACCGGCATCCCAGTTATAAACAATTTCTGTTAATCGTGAACCGAAACTGCTATAGGTAATCTGCGTTTTTGAAGAATTAACCCAGGTTCCTGCCCATACATATGTTATAAACTCATCATACTTATTATCTGCATCATAATATGTGTAATCAGTTTTATAGTTATTGTTCCAATTTTTCCCATCCCAAGCAGGGAATAGTGTATAGTCAACCCTTCCCTGAGTATCATAAAACTTTCTGGTGTTGGATAAATGATCCCAATATATGTTCCTGACATTATTTGTAGAATATTTAGGAAGGCTTAATTTTGACACCAAAGTATTAAAATTAGTCGTGGTGTCATATTCTTCAAAACCCTCAATATATTGCTCATCATTTTGCTCTATCATACTGTTAGCTTGCAGGGTGATAGTTTCAGTGCTTTCAGATATTTCATTCTGAATTTGGGCATCAAAGTTAATGTATTTAAAATTTGAATCCTGACCAAGAATTATTGAGTTCAATAAAAGCAAGGCCAAAAGAAGATGTAAATGTTTCATGATTTATTAAAATTAAAAATTTGATATTACTACTAATCGAGAACAAAGATATGGCAGATTTAGGCCTTAAAAAATGACCAAAATTATCTTATTTGCTGATGTGGATCAGTTTTATATGTACTTTGCTGAATATATTGATCATTCTGCATTATAAAATTTAACATTTTGAATGACTGATGTTAAGTCTATTTTATTAAAATGTTAGCTTTAGTAAACATTCGTTTTTTCTTAAAACAGGGTTATATCTTTGTTCGGGTTCTAACTGTTTTAATTAATGGACGAAAATTATTATCGGCTTAAAATTACAGATTCAATAATTTAGCTCAATCAGTATATGAAACCAATTACGAATCAGGAAAAATACAACTTCCTATAGGTTTGCAGAATGGCTTTTACACCTTATCATTGAAATAAATGGTTCAAAGGTTTTGAAAAAACTTATACTGAATTGATTTTTTAAGTCAAAATACATTTATATATATTTAGTTGTTGGGGGCGAGCTTATCATGGCATCGCCCCATTTTTTGTGTGCCGTGCATGTCAATCAACTAGGTGGTGCAAGTCCACTGTGGGGGTATGTAATCGCCAACCACTAGCCAAAAGCAAGGGTGTCCATTGCGAGGTGGAATCTGAAGGAAG
>CAINVS010000526.1 GCA_903854205.1 uncultured Bacteroidota bacterium
AATAAAATCATTTTCATGGAGTTCAGCCTGATCTCTCAATGTATCTATCATTTGCTCTTGTGCAGACAGTGCTTTATTCAATTCTATTATATTCTTTTCTTTATCAGATAACTTCTGTTCTGAAGACGATAACTGAGCTTTTGTGTTATCCCAAATTTCCTTCAGAATAAATTTCTCCTTTATTTCTGCATCGGACAACGCATTATTCTTAACATTTCTGAATATAGCCAATGCAATAAAATAGCCCAATCCCAGCCCAAGTAATGCCCCCGAAAAAAGAAAAATCAGTTCCATAGTAAAAATATATTCATTTTTTTGTACTTTTGTTTTTCCGTCCTTTAATGATGTTTTTTTAATATTATTTAATGCCGTTTTTTAGAAAAAACGTTTTTTGATTACATTTCCCAGTCTAATATTATCATCAAATAAAGGATAACATCATCAAATATACTACACCTTTTTGAAAAATGCCACTTTTTTAGTCGGCTTAAGCTATCTTTTTCAAAAAAATCGATTTTTTTAATTTTAATGCGCAAATTAATAAAATATTTTTCTATCTTTGCCACGCTTTAGAGATAACCAGTTTAAAAAATATAGTCATGAACGAATTGTTAAAGTACGTACAACAGCAGACAGCTCGCGAAATCAGCAGCTTCGACTTTTTCAAACCCGGAGATAATCTTTCCGTTACATATAAAATCATCGAGGGTGATAAAGAGCGTGAACAGACATTCCGTGGTACAGTTATTCAAATTAAAGGTACAGGTGTAACAAAAACTTTCACCGTACGCAAAATCTCACACGGTGTTGGTGTAGAGCGTATTTTCCCTTTCAATGGTCCAACTCTAGTAAAAGTTGAGAACCTTCAGAAAGGCCGCGTACGTCGTGCACGTCTGTTCTATCTCCGCGCAGCTATTGGTAAAGCAGCCCGTGTTCGTGAGAAAAAATTCGTTAAAAAACAGGATACAGCACTCAAAGGCCTCAAACGCAAAAACAACTGGTCTTGGGATAGCGAGAAAAAATTCGGTTAATAAAAGGATTCAATCCTAAATCTGACTTTTTTTTCAAAGATACTAGGTCGCCTTCACAAGAGGCGACCTTTAATTGTTTTAAAAGGATGACGAAAGCATTTGTATTTACACCTGCAAATATCTATAAATACCAAGCGGATAAAGGTCAAAAACCTTTATCCGCTTGTATAATGAAATTCAATAGCGTAGGAGAATTAACTTGTCATTCTCTTTAAAGCTTCTTCGATATAAGAAAAGGTGGAAAGCAGCTCGGGCTTTCCGTCAACAACAGCAATGTTGTGCTCAAAATGTGCGGAAGGCTTAGCGTCTGCAGTGACGATAGTCCAATTATCCGCTGTTTTCAGCACTCTATGCGTACCCATATTGATCATTGGCTCGATAGCAATTGTCAGTCCATTTTTGATAATTTTACCCAGTCCCTGTCTGCCAAAGTTAGGCACTTCAGGTTCCTCATGCATGCTTTTTCCAAGTCCGTGACCGACCAACTCCCTAACAACGCCATAACCGTTAGATTCGGCGTAGGTTTGTATTGCATAGCCAATATCCCCTATCCTATTGCCAACTTTTGCTGCTTCAATACCTAAGAGGAGACATTTAAGGGTCACATCCAGTAAACGCTGCTTTTCCTCACTAATCGTCCCCACTGCAAAAGTATAAGCATGATCTCCATAGAAACCATTCATCAGCACACCGCAATCTACAGCAATTATATCACCCTCTTTCAATGGTCTGTTAGTAGGCAACCCATGAACGACCTGCTCATTGACAGAGGTCAAAAGGGTGCTTGGACAACCGTACAAGCCTTTAAAACCGGGTCGGGCACCATTGTCGCAGATAAATTCCTCTGCAAGTTTATCCAAATGATTGGGTGTAACTCCCGGAACTATTTCTGCTGCCAGCATACCTAAGGTTTTAGACACCATAAGGGCACTCTGACGCATGAGTTCAATCTCTTCTCTCGTTTTGTAATAAATCATTTCCTACTGTTCAAGATGTTTTAAAATAGGATGCAAAGATAATAAAAAAGCGTCGGGGCTATTTGCTCCGACGCTTAATATTTTAGAATAATAGCAGATTTTGAATTTATCTGTTAATCACAACATAACCATTTTCAGGTTTCGAACCATCGCCAAAATCCAAAATGTAGAAATAGGCCCCATCAGGAAGATTAGCTCCATTATACTGACCATCCCACCCGTTTGGATCTCCCTGGAATACCATATTGCCCCAGCGGGAGAAAACCTGAATTTCCATTTTTGGATAATCTTCACGACAGGAAACAATAAGAAAGTCATTGATGTTATCCCCATTTGGAGAAAGCGCATTGGGAATAAAACATCTCTGGTTAAGTAATACATCAACAACTACTACAGCAGAATCGCATATTGTTGGACAAACAGGATCACATATTTCATAACTGAAAGTATCCAATCCATGGAACAGAAAACCAGGTGTATAATTTAAGGTTCCGTCAGTATTCACAGATAAATTACCATTGTTTGCATTTTGTAGAATTGATATAGAATAACCATCTCTAATTGCATCGTTCAAAGTTACTTCAATATCTGTAAGTGAATCACGGAAAGCAACCTCATAGTTATCGTAAAATGCTCTCGGTTGAACTTCAAAAACGATATTTATAAGCTGCTCTGTGGAAATACAGCCATTTTCAATAACATAAAGTGAATAATTACCTTCCACTGGTGAGGAATTTATATATTCAGGCAGAACTGTTGTGTCACTAATTAAACTTGGATCGGTCCAAACAAATAAGGTATTAGGATTTCTTAAAACCGTATCATTCAAAATAAGAAAATCATTAATACAAAGCGGGTCGTTGTAATCAATAAATGGATCATCCGGCAAGGCTTTGATTGTCACAAGAACAGCACCAATTCTGTTACAGGTATTCTGATCGGAAATAGTAACCATATAAAGACCGGAGGAAAGAAAAGTGGTTTCAAGAATTATAGGATTCTGTGAGAATGTACTAAAACCCTCGGGTCCACTCCAACTGTAAGTATATGGGCCTACTGTTGGAGGATTGGTAAACAATGATAATGTATCGCCCAAACAAGGTGAATTTGCTGTTGGGCTAAAAGCAGCAGGTAAAGGATTTACAAACACATTTAGCGGCACTAAACTAGAATCGGTACATCCGTCAACTGTAATAATCATTGTATAGTTACCAGTGTCAGAGAAACTGATTGGGTTAATCACAAAGGTATCATTACTTGTTCCGAAAGAAATTCCATTAAACAGCCACTGATAATTAAATACTGTGCCGGTATAATCACTGGCATTGGCAATAGTGAATATGGTACTGTCCTGATCGCAGACAGGTCCGTTTACTGAAAGAATTGGGTGAGGTACAAAATTTACACCAATGTTAATAGTATCAGAAACAGTGCAGCCGGGTATCCCTTGAGGTATCAATGTCACCACATAAGCTCCCTGATTGATAGTCTGCATATTACCAATCTGGGGATTTGGATTATTGGAATTAAAACTATTTGGACCCGACCAACTGTAATCATAAGTAAATCCTGAAGGTGGAGGATTGGCAAAAAGCTGTAATGGTTCACCCTCACAAAGCAAAGAATCAATTGCACTTGGTAGAGCTCCATCCAATATTACGGTAACCTGAGCTGTACAGTATCCTGCATTTCCGTAGATATCATAAGTCGTAATTTGAATTGGCACCACACCAACATTTGCACAAGTTATTACAGAAGGGAAGAAAGTGGAAGTATCAACTCCGCAAGCCTCCAATGATACCTGAAATGCAAGTTCGGCCAATGTGATTGTATCTGTAATCGTTTGTGTAAGGTTAACAATAAAACCTGAACAAGAAATATCAGGAGCAACAGTATCTTTGACTTCAACGGTTGAATAACATGTATCTCTGTTGCCTGCAGGGTCTGAACCTATAACCATCACTGTATTGAAACCGATATCACTACAACTAAACAATCTCGATGACTGGTTATTATCGAGTGCGTAGAGTAATGTATTACAGTTATCAAAACTGGCTGCAAGGTTTGCCACATTTTGAGGAACCAACAATCCGTTACCTGAGGCATCCAACTGAAGAGTATAGTTAGTGCAGGAAATTGTTGGGGCAATATTATCTTGAACAGTAATTGAACTGTTACAAGTAGATACATTACCGCTAACATCTGAAACGGTAAGTTGTACTGTATTTGTACCTACTACATTTGAGCAATTGAAAGTTATGTTTGGCTGACCATTTATACTAAAGGTAAGCGGATTACAGGCATCATAAGAGGAAGTTGGCGAACCGTTCAGACTTAAAGCCGGAACTGTTGCCTGACCACTCGCATCCAAAATTACACTGATATTCCTACAATTTGCCACTGGTGCAATATCATCAACTACAGTGATTACTGCAGTACAGGTATTAGAATTTCCGCTGGCATCCAATACGCGTAAAGTTACAGTATTCGGCCCAACACTTCCGCAATTAAATGACCTGGAAGGTTGATTATCAATAAGAAAACTAGCAATACTACAATTGTCGGAACTATTAAGGTTAATCTGACCGGGGAAAACTGTTCTTGTTCCAGCACTGTCGAGATAAACGGTTTGTCCTATACAGCTGGCGATTGGTCTGATTGTATCCAGAATTGTTATCTGAGAAACACAGAAATTACTGTTACCTGAGGCATCAAAAGCCCTAATAGTATCTGCCATAATCAATCCGGCTGATGAACAGCTGTAAGTTCTGAATTGAAGGTTATCGATAGAGTAATTTACAACTCCGCAAATATCTGTAGCATTGCCGACTGAACTTGGTGGAATGATTACCTGTCCGGCAGCATCCAAAACAAAAACACTGTTTTGACAGATTACTGATGGTGCGATGTTATCGATAACTGTTATTGTTGATTGGCAAGTACTCTCATTGCCAGAATTATCCAAAACAGTTAAACTGACAATGTTTGGTCCAATATTGGTACAATTGAAGGTATCTCTGCTTTGTCCATTGATAAGGTAACTGGTAATGATACAGTTATCTAAACTTGAAGAATTAATAGCTGTTGCATTAACAAAGGAAAGGCCTGATGCGTTCAAAAAAGAATTTATATTTGAACAATTGGCAGTAGGAGAAACTGTATCGCGAACAATCACTTGTGCAGTACAGGATGAAGCATTGTTTGCCTGATCCCTAATGGTAAGCGTAACGTTATTCAAACCAATATTTAAACAGGAATAGGATACTGAAACAGCACTATTTATAAGACGGGTTGAAATGGTACAGTTATCTGTACTGGCACTGTCTAATTGAATACCGGTTATAGTAACGGTGCTGGCTGCATTTAGGTAAACATTTACAGGATTTGTATAACATCTGGCTATAGGTCCTGTAATATCCTGAACTGTAATAACTGAAGTACAGGATTGCTGATTTCCACTGGCATCTCTAACAGTAAGCGTGGCAGGAACGGAACCAAAATTTGAACAGTTGAAAGTTTGTGAAGGAGCACCATTGATTAAAAAAGTGGTTACTGCACAGTTGTCTGTACTGGCCAAATTAAGATTTGCCCCCGTTACATTTCCCTGTCCGGTTGAATCGAGATTAAGTGTGTAACTTCCAACACAAGATGGATTAGGTGGTGTAATGTCTGAAATAATTACAATAGTATTGCAGGTACTTGAATTTCCACTCGGATCTGTAACAGTCAGCGTTGCAGGGGTTGGACCTAAATTCGCACAGGTATATTGGAAGGATGCCTGGCCATTGATAAGAAAAGATAGCGATGCACCTCCACATACGTCAGTACTTAAGTTGTTTAACAATGAAGCATTAACCGAGACAGTACCCGGATTTGCTGAACTGAGGTTTCTTGTTATTGAAGGATAACACTGAGCAATAGGCCTGGTTGTGTCACGAACATAGACTGTTGATGTACAAATACTAAAATTACCTGATCCGTCAAAAACTCGAAGCGTAATATTCTGAGTTGAACCTGCATTAGCACAATTATAAGATAATAAAGGCTGATTATTTATAGTGTACAATGCTGTATTGGTACTGCAGTTATCTGTACTGGAACTGTCTACCTGTATTGGGTTTAAAGTGACGGTGCCTGTAACTCCACTGAGGTAGACCGAGAATGGCGCTCTGCAACGAGCAGACGGACTCATTGTATCAACTACGGTTACTATTGAAGTACAAGTACCAGTATTTGCATTAAAGTCTGTGGCACTAAGTAAGGCATTATTAGGACCAATATTGGAACAGGTATAATTTTGGTTGGCAGTTCCATTGATAAAACGTGTAAGTATACCGCAGGCATCACTGCTTCCACCATCAATTACAGATGCAGATACACTTACTGAACCAGTAGCATTAAGATAAACAGTTGGGTTGGCACATATCATTGTTGGCCTAACACTGTCTATTACAGTGACCGGAGCAACACAAGTATTAACATTGTTGTTGTTATCAATAACAGTAAGTGTAATATTTACAGGGGCTGAAATGCTGTTACAGTTGAATGTAGAAGGACTAACATACATAGTATCAATACCACAGGCATCGGAACTTCCTGCGTTTATAGTGGTAGATAGCACGGTAGCTATACCTAAGGTATTTACAAAGACAGAGGCACTTTGACAAAGAGCATTTGGCAGAGTTTGATCAGAAATTGTTATTGTGGCGGTACAAGAATCTCTATTTCCGCTAAGATCGGTAACAACTAAAGTTACTGTGTTGAGGCCAATATTATTGCAGTTAAAGGTCTTAGTTGCTGCACCTGCACTAAAAGTCAAAGTTGATATCGAGCAGAAATCTGATGAACCATTATTAATTGAAGTTGCGTTCACTACCCGTGTTCCATTATTGTCTAGGGCTAGTGAAAGATTTTGACATATTACTGTTGGTTTGATTGTATCTTGCACATTGACCTGTGCATTACAAATACCAAAATTTCCATTAATATCTGTAACTTGTAGTACTAAACTTCTTATACCAATATCGGTACAACTGTAGGAAACAGTATCTAATCCGTTAATTTTATAGGTATTGATCGCGCAATTATCAGTAGACCCGTTATTAACTTGAGCAGCAGTAACAAATGCAGATCCTGAAGTATTCAAAAAAGCATTTAGGTTATTGCAAATTGCTACAGGTTTAATTGTATCGGCAATAGTAACTATAGTCGAGCAGGAGTCAATATTTCCATTGACATCTCTTCCAATAAGTCTAACACTTAAAGTCCCTATATCGCTGCAACGAACTGTATCCCTGGATACTGCCAGAGAAGCAAAACCACAGGCGTCGGTTGAGCTATTATTTATTAACGAGGGATTTATCACAGCATAACCTGCAGAGTTAAGCTGTAATGTTGCAACTTTACAACTCATTACCGGTTTTACAGTATCAATTACTGTAACTGTTGCTGAGCAAGTGAAGGCATTATTATTGTTATCAATTACATGTAAAACCGCAGAGTTAGTTCCTATAGAGAAACAGTTATATAACTGAGTATTATTGCCCACCCCATTAATATATAGAGCCCCAATTCCACATGCATCATTAGATCCGTTATTAATTTGAGCAGGACTTACAGATACAGTACCGGCAGCGTTAAGATATACATTTATATTCTGACAAATTGCTTGTGGTAAAACAGTATCTCTAACAAAAACTAATGAATTACAAGTGCTGAAATTACCGTTGGTATCATTAACTCTAAGATTGACTTGACGTGTTCCTACGCTGTCACAGGTATAGTTTATATTAGTTCCGGAACTGAGTCCGTTTAATTGAAAACTTGAAATAGCACAGTTGTCTGTTGATCCGTTATTTATATTTACGGGTGTCAATGTTGCAGTGCCGGCTCCAGTTAAATAAATGATAGTATTTTGGCAGTTTGCAACAGGATCTACAGTATCCCGAACAGTAACAACAGCGCTACAGAAATTGGTATTTCCATTTACATCTGTAACATTAAGCACAACATTATTAGTACCAACATTTGAGCAGTTGTAAGTAATACTCGGCGTACCTAAATTCATAGCTGCAATTCCACAATTATCGTAAGATAAATTATTTACCATTGCTGCTGTGACTGTTACAGTACCTGTAACCGCAGATAATTCTACAGTAATATTCCTGCAAACTGCATTAGGACGAATTGTATCCAATACTGTAACCGAAGTGGTACAACTGCTGAAGTTGCCATTTCTATCTGTAACGGTGAGTGTAGCACTATTAGAACCTGTATTTGAACAGGTGTAATTCTGATTAGCTAAACCGTTTATAGTATAAGTAGATATTCCACAGGCATCAGTTGATCCATTATTTATTTGTATGGGGCTAACCGAGACAGTACCTGCACTGCTAAGATAAGCAGTAATAGGCTGACAAACAGCTACCGGCTTAACACTGTCGATTACGGCTACAGATGCTGTACAGTTGGAGAAGTTGTTGTTTACATCACTTACTTTTAGAGTAGCTGATCTTGTCCCCACACTGTCACAATTATAGTTTATGTTTGCACCAACAGCCAAACCATTAAATTGAATGGTTGAAATATTACAATTGTCGGTAGATCCATTATTTATATTCAGGGTGGACAAAGATGCAGTACCGGTAGCGTTTAGATAAATACTGTAATTTTGGCATTGAGCAACCGGTCTAATAGAGTCCAATACAGAAATAACAGCAGAACAAGTACTGCTGTTCCCTCCCTGATCGCTGACCATAAGCACTACATTTCTGGAACCCACACTATCACATGGGTATGCCACTGGTGTAGGAATTGCATAACAGATATTAAGGCTCCAACTGTCCAAAGCACCCCCGTCGCCACTTACAATATCAGCAACACTCAATGTCCAGTTACCGGATGGGCTCTGGCCGTTAAATCCACTCAGATTATCCAGTGGATGATAAGTACCTGCGTTATAAGGTGGGCAAGGGATAGAAGTATAAACAGCTCCGGCGTCGTCAAAATTAATATTAAAATCATTCTCATCAGCACATGGACTATGCATAAGTCTGAATGAGCTGCCGGAAGGACTCGTTAAATTGAAACGTAAATTGCTTATATAGGTGTGAGTTCCCGTTACATTTAATACATTGACATCTGTGACAATAGCACCGGCAGGTAAAGCAGCCAAAATTGTTGAACTGATAGTAGGCGTGCCGATTGGGCTTATTACTACAGGAACAGTTGTGGCCACCAGTGTTGTACAAACAGTTGCAAAGGAAAAAAGCTGATAATTCAGCACTCCGCAGTTGTCTGTAGATCCATTATTAATTTGAGAAGCCGTAACAGATACTGTACCTGCAGCATTGATGTAGGCATTTACATTCTGACATTGTGCAATTGGGTCTATGGTATCAATTACATTAACCGTAGTTTGGCAAGTTCTCCAGTTGCCGTTCAAATCATTCACTCTCAAAGTTACATTTCTGGTTCCAACACTATCACAAATGTAAGTCACAGGTGTCCCAATAGGCAAACCATTTATAGTTAAACTTGAAATTGCGCAGTTATCGAAAGATCCGTTGTTAATTTGCGAAGCACTAACAGTAGCTGTACCTGAAACAGAAAGATAACTATTAATACTTTGACACTGAGCAGTTGGCTTTATTGTATCAGATACAGTTACAGTTGTGAAACAGGTATCGCGATTATTTGAAATATCAGATATAATAAAGGTTATATTTCTAGTTCCTACACTATCGCAATTGTAAGTAACAGCGCCTACTCCATTTATCAGTCTTGATGTAATTCCACAGGCATCTGTAGATCCATTATCTATATTGGCAGCTGTTACAGTTCCATTTCCTGCTGTATTGAGCCGAACAACTACCGGCTGGCAATTTGCCAAAGGAGCTGTTACATCTGTAACAGAGATAGTTGTCGCGCAGGTGGAATTGTTGCCGGACTGGTCGGTAACTGTTACAGTTAAAACATTTGCACCTAAGTTGGCGCAAGTAAATGTTCTGCTGTTTCCAGTACTGAAACTATATGACAGTGGGCCACAATTATCAGAACTCAATGCAGCAACAGTGGATGCACTAACTGTGACTGAACCTGCTGAACTTAAAGGGGCAGTAAGATTTGTACATATTGCATTGGGTGCGATCAAATCCACAACATTTATGATAGTAACACATGTATCCAATCTCACACCACCCTGTTGGGCCGTATTATTTTCTCTTGCAGTTAAAAAGGCGTAGCGTGTTCCTATACTGTCACAGTTATATACAACAGAGGCCGCGTTATTGATAGTATATACAAGTGCACCTGCAGGTGAGCAAGTTGAAAATGTCCCATTATTAATTGTTGTTGGAGTAGCTGCCACCAAACCGTTTGAAGCTAGAGCTAATGTACGTGTTATATGACATACTGCTACAGGCGGAAATGTATCAAAAACGAGAACCCTAAACTGACAGGCAGGGTAAAAGGAAGAAGAGGTAGAGACAGAGTTTCGTACATTTCCATTATTGTCTCGAACCCTAACGAAAAGATTATTCGCACCGGCCCCGCCTACACCTCCACCGGAGGTACAGTTGAAATTGACTTGAGAACCAAAATTTACTGCAAACCCAGAGGAAATCAATACAGAAGATATGCCACAGGCATCTGATGGTGTTAGTGAACTGACATTAAAAGAACCTGTACCTGCTCCATTAAGATATACCGTATCTGATGGGGTGCTAAACATTTGACATTCAGGAACTCTGGGAGGAGTAACGTCAGATACAGTGAGTATGGTGGGTGTTGGACAAACTGCTGTTCTGCCCAATTTATCGGTAAGTACCATGTAAAGGGACATTGAACCTACATTTGTACAAGTTAACGGTAGACTGAAAACAGGACTGCCAAGTGGGTTTAATGAAAATCTTACGTTGGATAACATACAGGAAGTATCGCTCAAAAGATTGAGCGTGTTGAAGGTTGGGGTAGCAAACCCGAAAGAGTCCAACGCGATACTTGCAGTAGGCCTACAGCTGGCAACCAATAATGGTGACGCACAGGAAAAAACTGTTATGCAGTAGGATTGAATACAGATACCTGTACTGTTTAGGGAACCGTCAGATACCTCTATAGTCCACAGACCCCGAGCTTGCGAAGCTAAAAAATCAGTGCCGGCAGGTAAAGTTGTTGCGAGAGAAAGAGCTGGATTGTATGTTGAAGTAGAAGGTGTACCCGAAATAGGGACTCCTCCATCCTGAAATGTTGTAGTTATGTTACTGACAGCACCAGTTCCTGAAAACGAACCGCCTGGCCCTACCAACGGCCGGGAAATGCCTGTAGGACTTATTAGGGAAAACTCGACTTCCGATAAATCATCGACCCCATTAGTTCCTAAACAACTGCCCTGCCTACGGGACCATGTTACTTCTACTTTAACATCGGTAACCACATGCCCAATTGGAATACTCGCCGTAAAATCTATCGCAGGCATTAAAACAGTATTGTTCGTAACATAGGTATTGGGGGAACTACATAGGCGAACAAAAGATGTTTGTCCAAAAACAGATGTTGGAATTAATAGCCCTAAGAAGTAAGATAATATGTAAAATCTTTTATAAAAAAAAATGAACTTCATATTTTGGTGTGGGGTTTACTAAAAACTGCTTGTGGTAAAAATACAAAATTCTGTCACATATCTGATATTATTATTAAGAATATTGTTCCATTGTGATATTTTTTAGCAAAATTTGATACGAAATCCAACTTAATAATCTTTGAACTAATACGTAATTGAAATCAAAACTGTTATAATAAACACAATAATTGTATTCTAAATAATAAAAAATAAAAATAAAAATTGACCGCTAACTTTTATACCGAAGAAAAAAATAATGAAAAATACCTTTATCGTCATATTCATTACTGTCCTCTTTCTTTTGTTTATGACAGGATGTTTAAAAACGTGCCCTCAAAAAAAAGAAGATTTCATAGATCAGTTTAAAAAACTTATTGAAAATGTTAAAACTGATAAAAGAACAAGAAACGATCTTGAATGGGATTACCTTGACCGAAACTTTAGAAAACTGATCAAAGAATGTCAGCCAAAGTTTGCCTCACTAATGACTGAACAGGAATCAATTGTTTTTTGGGAAGATGCGCTCGGATACGTTTACGTAAGATATGGCAGAGATTTTTTAAAAAAATATGCCCGAACTGACGAATTTATTATTCGAATAAAAGACAGTCTGCTTTCCAGAGAACTGAGTATAGGCCCTGCTATGCAGCGCTTGTGCAAAGAATGGCCTGTTCTTTATGGAAGTGCCCATAAAGAAATAAGTTCAGACCTGAAAAATGCCTTTCAATTACCCAAAAAGAAAATGCTGTTGGAGTTTGCAGAAGATAGTTTAGCCAACTGAAAAAACAGCCGAATCCAAGGCCAATTCAGTATCAGGAAAAACAGTTTTAGCTTCATTCAAAAGAGGTTGAAGCTCTTTGTATCGGGATGAAAAATGTCCAATTATCAATTTTTTAACATTTGCTTTTTTAGCGATCTGTGCTGCCTGCAAAGCAGTAGAGTGCCCTGTAATTTCAGCCTGCGCCATCAAATCATGTGTAAATGTTGCTTCATGATACAACAGATCTACCCCCTCAATCAAAGGAAGTATTGCCTCGGAATATGCTGTATCTGAACAAAAAGCAAAGGACCTTGCCTTTGGAGGATTTGTCGTAAGTTCAGCATTTGAAACAATTCTGCCATTGTCCAAAACCCAATCCGCTCCTTTTTTAATTCCGTTAAGCGCATGAAAAGGAATATTGTACTCAGCGATCTTTTCTTGCAACATCTTCCTGGGATGAGGTTTTTCCTTAAACAAAAATCCATGCGCTGCAATTCGGTGTTTCAATGGAATAGTATCCACTGTCAAAATTTCATCTTCATAAATCCTTTCCGACACTTCGGAATTACTCTCTTTGAACACGACACTGAATGTGAGGTGACTTTGAGAAATTCTCCAAACTGTTTCAATCAATTCTTTAAGTCCAGGCGGACTGTAAATATATAGTTCCTCCTTGCGGTGATTAAGACTCATCGACAAAATAAGCCCAGGCAGGCCAAATATATGATCACCGTGTAAATGACTGATAAATAAATGATTGATCTTCTGAAATTTTACTTTATACTCTTGCATTCTCATTTGAGTGCCTTCTGCACAGTCAATAAGAAAATGCCTGTTTCGAATATTTAGCGCCTGTGAAGTCATGTATCGGCCATGAGCTGGAACAGCGGCATTAGATCCAAGTATTATGAGTTCAAAAGCCATATAGGGAAATTTAAGCGTAACTTTTAACAATTAAAGCCCATAATTTAAAATGAGATATTTTAAATTATGGGCAAATGTCAGATTGTTTTCTTAACTATTATTCTTCGTCGCCTTCTTCCTCTGTCGCGCTGGCTTCACTTGAAAGTTCAGATCTGAGTGTTTGCATCATAATCCATTTCACAGCCTCGGGTGTGTTGTCTTTGATATCTAATACTGAGTCGAGGCGGGAGATATTAATCAGCATTTTAACACTTGGATGGGTAACTCCTGTAAGTACAAAAAGTCCCTCATCATCTGACCAAAGACGGTTTCCAGTCAATATAGCGCTTAATCCGGAAGAATCAACATACTTAACAATTTCCAAGTTAAGTATCAGATTACGAATACCCTGATTTTTAAGAACAACAAACTCTGACTTGAGATCTGGAGCTTTGACAGAATTAAGATTTTCTTCAGCCAATGTCATAATGGCATAGTCGTCTTGCTTTTCTACTGAATATTTCATGATTGGAAGTTTGAATAATTTATTTGTTACTGCCTTTTTGTCTGATCAAAACTGAACACAAGACAATAATATCTGTTCAGATATGCTATTCAGCCACAAGGGCAAAAAAAATCTTCATTATAAATAATATTCTGCTAAGATAAGCTTTTTAAACATCTTATCAAAAACGATTGGCATCATTTTGTTGTTTAAGAAAATAATAGTAGTGCTAAAATTGGTTATTTATCATTTAATGATCTAAATCCTTCCCAATTAGAAAAAATATTCTTTAATTTACGCTATACTTTTTTCATTCATTTATTGCCGCACAATATAAAAAATCTGTTGCTTTCTTTTAAACAGTACCCCTTTTATTAGGATACGTTTCAACAGCATAATAATACTTAATTCAATTTTGATTATGGCAGACAACCGTTTTTCACCCAAAGTTAAAGAGGTGATTTCTTACAGCCGCGAAGAGGCTTTACGCATGGGGCATGATTACATCGGCACTGAGCATTTATTATTGGCATTATTGCAGGATAGAGACTGTCTTGCAATAAAGGTACTGGAATCATTGGAAGTCAATATAAATTCATTGCGCCAAGCATTGGAAGAAACTATCCAACAAAATAATTCAAGAATTCAACCTACTTTCAGTGTAGGTAATCTGCCACTTACCCGTCAGGCTGAAAAAGTACTAAAAGTTACTTTCCTTGAAGCCAAAATGATGAAAAACGACCTTGTGGGCACCGAACACATTGTACTTTCTATTCTAAAACACAAAGAAAATCTAGCCGCTAAGGTTTTAATTGAATTTGATGTTGACTACGATGTGTACAAAACCGAACTGGATTATGTCATGTCCGACACGAATCCTAATCTTAGCAGTGAACATCCCGGTCCTGGAGATGAAGAAGGTTTCGAAGACGAAGAAAGACAATCGCGCCGCGGACAGGGCGCTGCAGGCAAATCAAAATCTCATACTCCGGTTCTTGACAATTTCGGACGTGACGTTACCAAACAGGCCGAGGACGGCAAATTGGATCCGATTATCGGTCGCGAAAAAGAAATTGAGCGTGTTTCTCAAATTCTTTCCCGCCGTAAAAAGAATAACCCAATTCTCATCGGCGAACCAGGTATTGGTAAAACTGCTGTAGTTGAGGGACTTGCACTTCGTATTCAACAACGCAAAGTTTCCCGCACACTATTCAACAAACGCATCGTCATGCTCGATCTCGCTGCGTTGGTTGCAGGTACTAAATACCGCGGTCAGTTTGAGGAAAGGATGAAAGCCATCATGAACGAGTTGGAAAAATCTCGAGACGTAATCCTCTTTATCGATGAGATCCACACAATTGTAGGTGCGGGTGGAGCTACAGGCTCACTCGATGCTTCCAACATCTTCAAACCTGCTTTGGCAAGGGGCGAACTGCAGTGCATCGGCGCTTCTACATTGGATGAATACCGTCAGTACATCGAGAAAGACGGCGCTTTGGATCGTCGTTTCCAAAAAGTAATCATCGATCCGCCATCTCCGGATGAAGCTGTTCATATCCTTAAAAATATTCGTGAAAGATACGAGGAATTCCACCATGTTGTCTACACTGACGATGCCTTGGAAGCCTGTGTTAAACTTAGTGACCGTTACATTACCGACCGTTTCCTTCCTGACAAAGCTATCGATGTCATGGATGAGGTAGGTGCTCGTGTGCACCTTAAAAATATTCATGTTCCCAAACATATTGTTCAACTCGAAGAAGAAATTGAGGTGACCAAGGAACTGAAAAATCAAGCCGTACGCGATCAGGAATATGAAAAAGCAGCCAATTTCCGCGACCGTGAATCAAAACTCATTCGTCAGTTGGAACAGTCCCGCTTGGAGTGGGAAGAAGAATCAAAATCAAAAAGATTCCCTGTAACTGTTGATGATATTGCTGAAGTGGTGTCAATGATGACCGGTATTCCCGTCAGCAATGTCGGCGCAAGCGAAAGCCTGAAACTTATCAATATGACCGAGGAGCTTAAGGGCGCCGTTATCGGCCAGGACGAGGCTTTGATTAAAATTACAAAAGCCATTCAGCGCAACCGAGTAGGACTGAAAGCGCCCAATAAACCAATTGGTACCTTTATCTTCCTCGGTCCTACCGGTGTTGGTAAAACTGAATTGGCAAAGGTCCTCGCCCGTCAGCTTTTCGACTCTGACGATGCGCTTATCCGCATCGATATGAGTGAATATATGGAGAAATTCTCGGTAAGCCGACTCCTCGGAGCGCCTCCGGGCTATGTGGGCTATGAAGAAGGCGGACAATTGACCGAAAAGGTACGCCGCAAGCCATATTCAGTAGTTCTGCTCGATGAGATTGAGAAAGCACACCCCGATATTTTCAATATCCTTTTACAGGTATTGGATGACGGGCAATTGACAGACGGTTTGGGTCGCAGAGTGGACTTTAAAAACACACTCATCATCATGACTTCAAACATTGGCGCTCGTCGCCTCAAGGAATTTGGAACAGGTATGGGTTTTGCCACACAGGCAAAAGAAGAGACGAACGATCAGGAGGCTAAAAGCGTAATTGAAACTGCCCTGAAACGCACTTTCTCTCCAGAGTTTCTCAATCGTATTGACGATGTAATTATCTTCAACTCCTTAGGTAAAGAAGAGATTTTCAAAATCATCGATATCACCCTAAAAAACCTTTACAAACGTGTCAATGACCTTGGATTCAACCTCATTTTGGACGAGAAAGCGAAAAACTTCCTGGCCGAAAAAGGTTATGATCCTCAGTTCGGGGCACGTCCTTTGAACCGTGCGATTCAGAAATATCTGGAAGATCCTCTGGCTGAGTTTATCCTGAATAATCAGGCAAAACTTACTGAAGGAACAACCATGTCAGCTACATTGGATGAGCATCAAAATATGATTATCACTATTGTTGATACCGATAATAAGAAAACAAAAAAAGGAAAAGCTTAATCAATTTGAAAATTTTTCCCGATTCTCGGGATGATAATTTGAAGATGTTTTTCTATAGATTTAAGGCCGCTTTTGCGGCCTTTTTTGATTTTTTATAAAATTGCAAATGCCATTTTTCTCTGTGTGAATTTTCTCTGTTTCTCAGTGTCAATCTATTCCAAAAAATAAATTAACTATGTATCAAACACCTGAAAACGCCGAATTCCTCATCCATTCCTCCAAAAAAGAAATAACAGGGGGAAAGCTGTTAAGTCTGAAAACCGATATAGGCATTTCATCAGTCGGCAGTTATTGTAATAATGAAAACAGCGCCTACTTTATTTTTAATATCTATTATGGGGGCAGTTATAAGGTTTGCTTTTTGGAAATTAATAACAATGCCGATATTATCTCTGTCCTAAGTGAGACCGAAGGTGTTTTGCCTAAGTTGTTCAAAGACCCCGAAGGAAAACTATGGACCGTTTTCACCTACAGCAAAATTGACGGCTTTAAAGAACTGATTTTACCACTTGGCGACCGTACAAATACGCCCGAACAGAAGCCCTTGAGAGAATTTGCTTCCGACCTGATCGGGTACAATGATGGATTGGCATTATTTTATAAAAAAGGCCAGAAAACAGATGAATTGGGTAAAATAAAATTTGACAAAAACGGACATTTTAAAGAAAGAAAAGCTTCCAGAATTGAAGTGCCAAAAGAAAATCAACCTTTTATAAATGAGCTGGGCGAAATCCACCTAATTGCTTACGATACATATCCAAAACGCCTGCATAGGCAGATTGATCTTGACGGAAAAGTATTAAAATCGAGAACAATTGATACGAAGGCTCATCATTTCGGCATTTTGGATATCTCTTTTGAAAAAAACGCTCATTTTATTTCTACTAATGACAATAAGATTTTCTATGAAACGGTTAGTCCTGAAGGCAAAATCAGTCAAAAACTGCTGATTGAAATCCCTGAAATTAAAGAGTACTTTTATTGGATGACAGCACCTTTAGCGCTTGGTGGTGGACGATATATTTTTAATTTCACCTCTCCTAGTTTCAACGGTTGGGTTGTGACCGAAAAGGAATGTGTTTTGGAATGTTTTACTTATAATTCTGATGAAAAAGCTTATGTCGACCGTATTAACGGTATCAAACTATCCGTAGACTTTGAAAATCCTGTTATTGGTCAAACTGTAGCTTTTGACAAAAACCACTATGCTGTGCTTCTGTACCAAAGTGGAAGAAATACAAAAAATGTCGAAATTTATTTAAGAAATCTATCATGAGTGAAATAAATATAGCCTGGAAACGTCATCCAAATGCAGCAGATTTTCTTAAAGAGGTACAGCCATTATTGGAAGAAAATGAACTGGATAATAATATGATGCTTGGCCTTTGTTTGGGCATGAGGAGTGAAGAATTTATAAATGAGGACCATCATTTTATCTCCGTCAGTCAGAACGGAATTCCTATAGCAGCTACAGTAAATACAATCGGCAAAGCATTGATTGCCGTCAAAAAGGGAGAGGAAATTGGAATCCCTTATCTTGCAGACTATTATTTAGCGCAAAACATATCATTAAAGGGTGTTTTTGGAGATAAAAAGACGGCGCCGGAATTTTCTGCCCTGTATGGAAAAACGCCAATTGACAGCTGTTTCATGCTCTCTCATCGGTTAAAAACATTGCAAAAATTATATTTACCAAAGGGCTTCGGCACTTTTGCAAAGGCCGCAGATAGGGAACTGCTTGCGAATTGGGTAATTTTATTTGAGGAGGAAGTCGGCATTTATCCTGTAAAAACAAAAGAACAGGCTTTCTCTCTGATTGATAAATTTATCTCTGAAAAAAAACTTTATGTATGGATACATGAAGGGCAAATTGTCAGTTGTGCAGCTGAGATGCGTCAAACACCCAATATTGGAATTGTTGGGCTGGTTTATACACCAATATCACTCCTATGTTTGTACCCAACTAGTCCAGATCGAAGAGCGTCGTGTAGGGAAAGAGTGTAGGCGATAGTGT
>CAINVS010000527.1 GCA_903854205.1 uncultured Bacteroidota bacterium
ATTCTTTCTGATTTTTTCCATGCTCTTCGGTTATGGTTTTTTTATTTTTTTGCAGAAAACTGGGGATATACCCATTCTCAAATCTTCAAATTTTCAAATTTTCAAATTAATAAATATTAGTCTTTAGGCAATAATTTCAACTCTTCTTCTACTTTTTTAGCCTCCGACTCTTTGCCGTTCTTTCTCATTAAATCCACATAAGTACGGCCATTTTTGTAGGTTTTCTTTTTGGTATAGGCCTCCGCTGCCCATTTTTCAGCTTTGATAAGCGCTTTTTTGTCCTTCATGTGCAGATTGTATACCTGTGCATAAAAGTTCAATTTCTCGGAATCGCCTTTTGCGTATTTCGAAATATATTTTTCGATCGCTGCAGCAGCTTTCACCAAGTCATTGTTTCTTTGGAAGTAGCGGATATCTGCCAGCATACTGTATTCGGCAGCAAAGCTTGGTAGGGCTAGTTTCATTTGTTTTTTTGCCTCGTTCAGGAGGTCTTGCGTCTGAAATTCTACGGCTTTGTCAACAGTAGCATCACAGGCTTTTTGTACTTTTTTCTTGAAAACAGCTTCTCCTTTCAGTTTGAAGAGTTTTTCGCGATGAAGTACAAGTTTATCGAAGACCGTACAGTCTGCCTCCGAGGCAAAGTCGAATATAAATTCCAAAAATGCTTCAGAGTCTGATTTTCCCTGTGTTTTGATGTATTCATTAGCAATTTTAAGCGTTGGTTGTCCGGCCACCATGAGCGCGTAGGCATAAGCTTTCAGCATTTCGGGATCACGATTGCCTTTTTCGTACTCCAGGGCATAGTCTTTACTTTTGTCGCCCTTAGTCAGTGCTACTTTGCCCAAACCCAGCAGTTGCTCGCTGTTTACTCCGCCAACTTTTACATTTACAACTTCGCCGGCCTCATCGATAAAATAGAGGGTAGGATAAACTGTTACTTTATATTTGGCAGCTAGTTTTGGCCCCTCGCCCTTTTCCATATCCATTTTTACATTGATAAAATGTTTATTAAAAAAGTCGCCCACTTCTTTCAACGTAAAAATTTCTTTGGCCATTCGTTTGCAGGGTCCGCACCATTCGGCATAAGCATCCATGAAAATGATTTTATGCTCGTCTTTTGCAGTTTTCAAAGCATCATCAAAGCTTCCCTGAAAAAAGTTTATACCGTCCTGAGCCTGTATGGAAGCGCTGAAAAGAAGGAAAAACAATATATTAAATCTGGTCATAGTAGTTTTTTTTAAGATAAACAGAACGTTTCAGCAATTCTTATTGTTCTCTGATATTGTTGTAAGTAATTAATACAACTAACAAAATTACAATTTTAGTTTTGCAGATTCATAATTTTAGGTTTACTTTAAGAACTTTTCTAAGTTATATCTGCGGATCCTAAATTCAGTAAAAGCAATTTACCATATATTTCATTAATTATTTTTTATAAATTCAAATCCAATGACTCTTAATGAACGCATTACCGAGGCGCTGAAAGAAGCGATGAAAAACAAAGATGAGGCCCGAAAACGTACAATACGTGCCATTAAATCACAAATCCTCCTGATGCAGACCGATGGTTCGGGCTTAGAAATTACGCCTGAGCGTGAAATGAAAATGTTGCAGACGATGGTGAAACAGCGCGAAGATTCACTCACAAGCTATGAAACAGGGGGCCGTCAGGACCTTGCTGAAATTGAAAGAGAAGAAATTGTTATTTTGAAAGAATTCCTTCCTCAACAAATGGGAGAAGCTGAACTTGAAGAGGTGATTAAAAGCATTATAGCCGAAGTTGGTGCTCTAGGCCCTAAAGATATGGGAAAAGTTATGGGCGAGGCCACCAAAAGACTGGTAGGCAAGGCCGACGGTAAGCTTATCTCCAATAAAGTTAAAAGCCTTTTGGGTTAAAACTTATTGTAAACATTTGGTTCGGGGTGTCAGCAGGCTGATGCCCTGAAAATTATTATAGCGCCTTCAAGTATGGGAATTGACCTTGTATTCGTCATCATGGCCGCTTATGGGTTTTATTTCGGATATACTACCGGACTAATTAGAGTGGTATTCTTTATAGTTGCGATTTTGGGTGGACTCCTCATTGCCATGCTGCTTACCCCTCCGGCCGCAAGGCTTCTTCAGGCTACTTTCGAAACAGAATCGCAGGCCTTGCCGCTTTTTTCATTTTTTCTGAACTGTTTGTTTCTATTCATGATAGGACGCATTTTATTTAAAATGACTCAGGAGAATGTCAAAAGTCAGGAATTGGGGCAGATGGCACAAAGTATAGGCGGATTTCTGATGTCAGCAATGTTTATCTTTTTGTTTAGTGTGCTAATCAGTTTTTTTACCGCTGCACATGCAATTAAACCTGAGATTGCCAGGCAAAAATCACTCTTTTATCCATTTTTGGAGAAAATCCCAACTTCCGGGACAGAACTGATGAGAACCTCAATGCCTTTTATTGACCAATTTTATGAATTCATGAAGGAGTCTATTAAAGGTGGGGAGGAGCAGGAAATTAAAAAGGAAAATCTTAAGGATTTGGAAAAGGTATATGATGAAGAAGTGGATGACGGGGAGGAAGATATTTTGGATGAATCTGAAACTGAAGAAGGGAATTGATTTGTGAGTACTTAATAAATTATTGGAATGAACCTTGTTCTCATAGACAATTACGATTCTTTTACCTATAATCTCTATGATTATCTTTGCAGACTTGGAGCGAACTGTACCGTCTACCGCAACGACGAAATTCCTTTTGAAGAATTGGAAAAAGCCGATGCACTGGTCCTTTCTCCGGGACCAAAGCGTCCCGAAACTGCAGGAGCACTTATGGAAGTTGTCAGCCGTTTTTGCGAAAGCAAAGCAATTTTAGGTGTTTGTCTGGGACATCAGGCACTTGGACTGTACTTTGGGGCCAATTTGGAAAAATCTGCTATTCCGGTACATGGAAAAACCTCGATGATCAGACATACTGAAATGGATATTTTTAAAAATATTGAAAATCCGATGCAGGTAATGCGCTATCATTCGTTATTGTTAAAGCAACTGCCCGATTGTTTGGAGCCAATAGCTTTTACTTCCCAAAACGAACTGATGGCTATTCGCCATAAAACATTGCCTTTATATGGTGTACAGTTTCATCCCGAATCGATTATGACAAACATGGGATTGAAAATGCTTGAAAATTGGATTGATTCGATCGAAGTTAGATCTTAACTGCTTTTTTAATGCATGAGACCGTTTTATTATTCGTTAGTATTTACATTACAAAAAAGCAGAAAAACAACACTATATAATATATGCTTGCAGCAAATCTAATTTCTTATGCCGTTCCACCCCTGGTTGGCAAAGATAGTGGGGAAAAAGCGTTGACTTGGATGAATGATTTTCATGTCAGACATCTCCCAATTCTCTTGGACGGTAAATTGCAGGGGCTGCTTTCTGAGGATGAAGTATTGAACTTCATGGATCCTGATTTGTCAATTGAAGAAAATAATCCTGTACTTATTTTTAAAAGCGTTACTCCGGACCGTCATCTTTTCGATGTCATGAAACTCATTGTAGACAGCAATTTGACCGTTGTACCTGTTGTTGATCCTGAAAATAAATACCTCGGGCTTATTACGCTGGAAAATCTGATTAAGCATTTTGCCGAAACTGTTGCCATTACTCAACCCGGAGGTATCATAGTACTGGAAATGATGCCGCGTGATTATTCATTGGCAGAAATAGCCAGACTGATAGAATCTGAAAAAACCAAGATCCTTAGCTGTTTTGTATCCTCTCCTTATGGCAAGGAAACATTAGAACTTACATTAAAATTGAGCAAACAGGATTTAAAACATGTGATTGCAACACTTACCCGATTCGGTTATCAAGTAAAGAGTTCATTTTTTGAGTCAGATTATTTGAATGATCTGCAGGAGCGCTATGATGCACTGATGAAGTATCTCAACCCATAAGCAGCATATTTTTTGGTATTCAATAATTGACAACTTGCTAAATTTTTCGTACTTTTAGCCCTTTGATTCACAGTTTAGTCAAACTTAAAATAAAACAATGGAACTAGCAAGACTCATCGAGCATACATTGCTTAAACCCGATGCCGACAGTTTGCAAATTAAACAACTTTGTGAAGAAGCTATACTATATAATTTCATCGGAGTTTGCATACCGCCTTATTTTGTTCCCGATGCCAGGCTTTATTTGGAGGGATCTAATGTGAAAGTAGTTACAGTGGTAGGTTTTCCAATGGGTTATACCAGTATCTCCTCAAAAGTAGAGGAAGTAAAGAGAGCAATAGATGAAGGAGCAGATGAAATAGATATGGTTATTAATCTTTGCGCGGTAAAAGATGCTAAATGGGCACATGTTCGAAATGATATCGACTCCGTAACAAGAGCAACACACCTGAAAGGTAAAATCATGAAAGTAATTTTGGAAACCGGATTGCTGAAAGAGCAGGAAATCAGAAGACTTTGTGAGATCTGTATGGAGATAGGTGTTAATTATGTAAAGACTTCTACTGGTGTCAATGCCCCGGGAGCCAATGTGGAAGCTGTTGCACTAATGAAAGAATGTATAGCCGACAGCTCTGTTTTGATTAAAGCTTCCGGAGGAATTAAAACAAAGGAATTTGCAGAACAATTGGTAAATGCAGGTGCCAACCGATTGGGAACTTCATCCAGTTTAGTGCTTATCGGTAAATAATACAACACATATATATAGGTGTATTTTTAAAATGAAAACGATGAAACGCTTAAAAATTGTAATAATCTTCTTTTCACTTCTCATTATTGGCAGGTTATCTGCCCAAACTGGAATCTATATTATAGAGGAAGATGCCATCAGACAGATGATGGATACCAGGAAAGAACTTAATTTTAAGAAAGACCGCAACATTAAAGCATGGAGTATACAGATTATGGTTACCCGTGATAAATATGAAGTGGTGGAGAAAAAGGATGAGTTTAACAGATCTTATAATGAGTTCAAAGTTGATTGGTCTTATGAACAGCCGTATTATCGATTGAATGTAGGAGCGTTTTATACAAAACTTGAAGCAACAATGGTACTGAACAAGTTTATCGAGAAGTATCCCGATGCTTATGTTTTCAAAAATGATCAGGCCAAACCATCTGATTTTTAATATATATATAGGATTTCCAATATTTTAAGTCCGTACTTAATATGCAGGCTTTCAACTTTATAGTAGGAAATTCCCATTCAAACTGCGTTGCAGCTTTGAATAAATTATATAAAACTATGAAAATAAATACCCAAAAGTTTGTAGAACTGTATTAAAGTCCTACCTTTGCGTAAGCATTTCTGATCGAAAGAGCAGTAAAGCGGTGGTTGCAAAATACTAGGACAAAAAATCCTAGTAATTTTTTTCCAAAAAAGTTTGGGAATTAAAAAAAGCGATCTA
>CAINVS010000528.1 GCA_903854205.1 uncultured Bacteroidota bacterium
GTGGGGCAATTTGATGAAAATGGATTTACTGTACCTTTTTTTGAAGACTGTGAAAAGGATACAAGGCTGAGAAAAGTAAAAAGGATGGTAAGTATAGCAGCATTTTTCATAATCTATGGTTTTTATGTTTGTTGTTTGAGTTTGTTGTTTGAGTATGTTGTTTGAGTATGTTTTCCTTATTGTATGATACAAAAGTAGGGCACATATTTCCTGTTTTCTATGACGCCGGTCAACACTGATGATGAGCTGCATCAGTTTTTTGTTTTTTTTAATATTTTTTGAAAAAAAATATTTTTATCCTGAAATCTTGAAGTTCTTTTAAAGGAAACCTAGCTAAAAGTACTGTTTCAGCTGCGTTTACTAACAAGTCAATATGAAAATCCACTAATTGAAAATATATCGTTATTTATGCTGGATAACTTAAACCCAGATCCGTTATTAGAAATTAATTCGCTTCGCGAAGGCTTTGGGTTCGCCTCGCGCTGCCTTTGGGTTTATCACTAACTCTAATGACGGAACTGGATTAAATATTTAAAAAAAAACCTATGGAACTAAGTTTTTGGGAAAAGGATACTTTTCTTAGCAATATTGATGTAATTATAGTTGGCAGTGGGATAGTTGGACTAAATGCCGCTTTGTACCTCAGAGAACAGTCTCCATTGCTGAAAATTGTAGTGGTGGAAAGAGGGCCTTTGCCTAGTGGGGCCAGTACTAAAAATGCAGGTTTTGCCTGCTTCGGTTCTATGTCAGAGCTTTTGGATGATGTTGCGCTTAACGGCGAAGATGCCATGCTTGCATTGGTTGAAAAACGTTGGAAAGGATTACTGCAACTGAGAGAGAAATTAGGCGACAGCCATATCGATTTCCAACAATTGGGCGGTCATGAGGTCTTTGGGAATGACGACGCAGCTTCCTATTCAAATTGCGCGGAGCAGCTTGATAAATATAATCTTGCTCTTAAAGATGTTATCGGAGATCCTGAAGTATTCCGCCTTTCGGACAACCTGATTAAAAAACAGGGTCTGAGAGAATTTAACCATTTAATCCTTAATCGTTTTGAAGGTCAGATACATACCGGAAAAATGATGGAAAGGCTATTCCAATTGGCACAGTCACAGAATATTACTTTTTTAAATGGTATCAAAATTTCAAGCTTCGAAGAAGCCGCCAATACTGTTCAAATTCATACAGACAATGGCTGGGTGTTGAAAGCAAGAAAAGCATTGGTCTGTACAAACGGATTTACCGGTCAGCTTTTTCCCGAATTAGATGTAATACCTGCCAGGAACCAGGTTCTGATCAGCACACCTATTCAGGGATTGAAAATGAAAGGCAGTTTCCATTACAATAAAGGTTATGTCTACTTCCGAAATGTATATGACCGAATTTTATTGGGCGGCGGTAGAAATCTCTTCCTAAGGGAAGAAACAACAGATGCTTTTGGTCTGACTGATGATATCCAGGCTTTTTTGGAAGATTTTCTAAAAACTCACCTCATGCCTGAAAACTCAAACTGCGCTATAGATATGCGCTGGAGCGGCATTCTGGGAATTGGCGACAAAAAAAGTCCGATTATAACCCGTTATTCAGATCATATTTATACGGCTGTAAGATTGGGCGGTATGGGAGTTGCTATTGGCATACTTGTCGGTCGCGAAGGTGCTGAATTATTGTATGAAAATATGTAAATCAAAGCATTAAAATAACATTTGAATCATAAACATCTTTATAAACTGCCGCAAGATGTTGAAATTTGGCGGCCAAATAAAGTAAAAGTTTCTTCGATTCAAACTGAAAGTTCAAAAAATTGGATATCCAATTGAAAAATACACAATAAAAAAAGGGGCCAAATGCCCCTTTTTTTATAATTTCATATAGTAAATTCATTTATTTCAACCCAGATCCGTCATTAGA
>CAINVS010000529.1 GCA_903854205.1 uncultured Bacteroidota bacterium
AAATGTTATTAAATAAATAAAAAAATATTATACTTTGTTGTAAAATTAAGTTTCATGAATCGGATTTGTAAACCATGTAATTATATTCGAATCGTGGTTTGAAATCTTTTGTAAAAATTTGGTTTGACTAAAAAACAGTATAAGACAGGTTCAACCCCAGATTGGCATACAATGGTTATCAGCAAAACAAAAATAAAAATTTTAAGATATTGATTTACAATTTAATAGCCCTGGTCATTTCACGCTTCCCTATTGGCCCGGGTAATGGGTCCAATCTAAATCCAACTGCCTTTAATGCCCTTTTGAATGCACCCTGTGCGCAATAGGTTACCAAAACACCTCCAGGAATAAGGGAATCATACATTTTTTGCAAAAAAGCTTCCTGCCAAAGCTGAGGCTGCACATTTGGCGCAAATGCATCAAAATAAACCAGGTGATAAATCGGATCAAAATTTTCCAACTCAAAGTTTTTAATTTTTAATTGAAAATCAAGAGAATTAACATTTGAAATTGGGATAGAAACTGTTAAATTTTCAGCTGCATGCATTTTCATAAATATCTCTTCAGATTCTGGTGCTTTTAACAGTTCCGGATAATTCAATTTTCTTGCGGTTTCTATACCAATTGGATAGAGTTCAAGACTGTGGTATAAAACAGAAAGAGGCTGTTTTTTTGCTTCCAGCCAGGTCATGAGGGCATTTAGTCCGGTACCGAAGCCTATTTCTAAAATACTAATTTGGCTAAAACCTTGATTACAAATGTATTTGAAACCGGCATTTATAAAAACCGTCTGAGTTTCCTGTATAGAACCATGTGAAGAATGATATGTAGCATCAAACTTATCGGAATGAACAGTATGTGAACCGTCTTCTGTTTTGATAATCTGGATCATGAGAGAGATATAAAAATTAAAAAAATTAACTAAAAAAAGCGTCAAAATCCGATTCATGGATTTTGACGCATAACCGTTTTCAACAAAATAGGTTTACTAAAAACTGTTAATTAATTACTCCTGAACAAGGATCACTATTTTATCTGTTCTCCAAAATATCTGAGTATTCCTTATGGTAAGCTTAGTTCCCTCAATCTGATAGCTGGAAGGGTCACGCTCGGGCAAAACAGCAACAATTTTGCTGCTGCCATTGCAACTGATGCTGTTGTTTTCAAAATAATTGATTCTGGAACTGTTGGCCTGAGCCGGTGACTGAAATCCTTTCGTCAGTTTCATGGTTGTTGCACTGAGGATATCTTTCTGACGAAGAATTTTTTTGGTGCCGCAGCAGACATAGCCTAGAGCTTCTTTTCCGATAAATTCATTTTTAACTTTCAGTTCTTTAATTGAAGTCTGGAGCTTGTCATTGGCGACCTGCAGCTTTTCGTTTTTAACCTTCAGATCTTCATAAGCAATAGCCAAATCACTGCGGTTTGTCTCCAATTCTTTTTCGGTTTTTTTGAGGGTAGACTGCATTTCGCCAACCATATTGCGTTTGGTGCCGAGTTCTTCATCAATGGTTTTAACGCGGGCCTCAGCCTGATCGATCATTTTGCGAAGCGTTTCATTCTCACCTTTGAATTTTTGCAGCATTCCCTGCAGGGCTTTGGTCTGCTGCTGCGCATTTTTATTGGCATCGCGCAAGGTTTGCAATTTTGACAGAATCTGCTCTTTTTGTGATTTATTTTCAGCAAGTTCCATTTTGGCATTCAGCTGTTTGATCTGTTTTTCCCGATCGGAGATATTACTCAAAGTATCATCTATGGCATTAAGCACATCAATAGCTTCGGAGTATTCCCCCCTCAGAATTTTTTCGCTGTCTTCAACCCCGGAGAGCGATTTGCTCAGTTTGTCATTTTCTGCCTTCATTTTCTCCACTTCTGATGCATATTTGTCGCAGGATGTAAAGAAAAGCAGAAGTATAAACAGTTGAAAATATTTACTGTACATAATTATATGTTTATTTTAAATCTTAAAAAATTGTTAGCTGTTTTCTGTTTCTGTGAAGCTGTTATTCCTTGACAATCACGACAATTTTATCTGTTTTCCAAAATGATTCGGTGTTAAGAATTGTCAACTTATATCCATCAACTTTGTAAGAAGCAGGATCACGTTCCGGAAGTACAACCTCTATTTTACCTCCTGTCCCACACTCGATTAAATCACTTTCAAAATAATTAACAGCATAACTGTTTGCTTTTACGGCAGTCTGATATTCTTTTGTCAGCTTTAAATTTGTTTTACTTAAAATGCCTTTTTGACGAAGTACTTTTTTGGTACCACAGGATACATAGCCTCTTGCCTGTTCCTCGATAAATACAGTTTTCTTTTTCAGATCACCCAATGTGGAAGTGAGTTTTTCGTTTGTCGAGGAGAGTTCTTCATTTTTCTTTTTCAAAGTTTCGTAAGCTCCTGACAATTCACCTTTACTTTCCAAAAGCTGGGCTTCGAGACGACTCAAAACATAGCGAAGGTCATCGATTCCTTTCTGAACCTCTGACAGTTCCTGTTCCTTGGCAAGCAGGCGGGTTTCGGCTTGAGCAATCATTTTGCGGAGCTGTTCATTTTCAACGCGATATGCACCCAACTTTGACTGTAGCTGTCTTGCTTCATCTTTTGACTTATCGTTGGCACTTTGCAGTACCTGCAACTTAGCAAGGATGACCTGTTTCTGGTCCAAATCCTTAGTCTCGTCTATTTTTCGGGTAAGTTTCTGAATGTCCTTTTCTCTGTCTGCAATAGCCTGCAGACTGTCTTCAATAGCATTCAAAGTTTCAACTGCATTGGCATATTCTCCTTTTAAAAGTCGTTCTTCTTCGGAAAGGTTATTCATTTTTTGTTGCAGTTGAGCATTTTCCTCCATGAGTTTTTCATACTCTGCTTTTTTGTTACTGCAGGCAGAAAGAAATATGGAAATGGCGAGTAAGGCCTGCATTAAACGAAATGTTTTCATATACTGATTTTTGTTTGTTACAATATCGAATTTAAATTTACTACTACTGTTTATTTTAATTTATGAGCTTTTATGAATTCTTACTTCAGTCTCCAATAAAGCTTTTGCGTGGGGTCGACAGATTCGAGCATAATTTCATTATTTCTTGAATACATACGGCCTTCTGGTAAATCGAGCAGGAACTCATCTTCCGCTCTTTCCTCAAATTTAACACTCATTTTATCTTTTTGTATCACTGCAGTCAATTCTTTTTTTATATCGCTTGTAACATGCACGGATATTTTACAGCGTATTTCTGTTCCATCGTCGTTCATTTCACTGAATTTCATAGAAATTATCTCAACATCTGGTTCACTTCCGTCCAAATAACGGACAGCTCCCACAAAGGTTTTTGCAGCCAATATTTCCGTGGATAGACTCTCAGGTTTAAGCGCAGCCAATTTTGTTTCCACATCCTTCTTGCGCTTGCCCTGTGGAAATTCTTTCAGGTATCTTCTGAAATGATACTCCGTATTTTCTGTTTGGGCAATTTGGAAAAGTGCCCCTTCCCTTCTTTGGGCAATTTCTTTTTTGCGTTTTGTTTCTGGATAACGTATCAGAAATGAATCCAATGCAGTCAGAGTATTGGCTTCGCTTGCTGCATTCCAGTCAGTTTCTTCCTCCGGATTCCCTTTAGTTCCGCCGCAGGCAGCCAAGACTGCCAACAAGAGCAGAATTGGAACAATTTTTATTAAAATTTGCATATTAAAGAATTTATTTTTTTTATTAATCTATCTTGATAAAATGTTCAAGACCATAAGCATCCATTCTATTATGATAATAATAAAGCAGATTCAGGTCCTGACTTTCAAAATCACCTTTCTTATTAACCTTCAGTGGTTTTTTCACGTGAAATGCGCCCACATTTTCAATACCGTGACGCACTAATTCCTCTGCGGATTTATCTCTAACAGTGTCAGAGAGTTGAACCGATCCGGCTTCACAAAGTTTCAACAGTTCAGCACGAATGAGTTCTATGTTTTTATAAAGTAGGCTTTTAGCAATAACTTTATCTTCTTTTGGAAGCCGCAGCATGCCGTATAAATCCAGCTTCGGATATTTTTTTCTTATGACATTGAAGGCTGTGAAGGCCACCAAATGGCTGCTGAGTACAATATTTTCGACATGAAACCGATCTACAATCTTCTCTGCAAGTCGTTTTGTGTATTCTTCGTTTCGCTGACGGTCGTATTTCACAACTCCATTGGAAATAAAATATTCCTTAGGATTTATTTCATCGCCAAATCGCCCCTGACTTTTACCTTCCATGTCAACAAAATTGCCCATGACGTCCATAGGTTTACCAAAATTGACAATAATCTCAGAGCTGTTTGATACAAATTGGCGCAGAAATTTCAATAACTTCAAAATACCGCCAAAACCATCTTTATCAACCAGATAAAGCTCTTTTCCAGTATATTTCAAATACTGATCTATGAGGCTTTTGGCTTCAAGCACAAAGTGATAATTCAACACAACAGGTACAATAAAAATTTTAGTATCATTGCCATTCTGATAGTTTGAACATTGTGCATCTATGGCAGTACCAAGCAGCCCCAATTTTACTTTCGACTCCAGATGACCGGATCGGGAACGGGTACCGCCGGGAAAAAAAAGTGTATGTACGCCCCTCTCGATAGAAAGCTGAGAAAAGGATTTGAGTGATTCCAGATAAAACGGATTTTTCTTTCTGCGGTCAAGGGTATAGGCTCCTAAACGTCCGAAGAAATAGGCCATTATTTTACTGTTGTAAAGATTCAGTCCTGCTCCGTAAGAAAAGGCCAGCATACCTATACGGTCGGCAGCCCAGCCTATCAATATCGAGTCGAGATTACTGAAGTGGGTCGGCACCAAAATGACAGTTCCTTTGGTCACCAATGATCTCACTTCATCGATAGAACCGACAATACTAAGCTTATCTGTCAGTTTGGCACGGCGCAAAGTAATGGTATTCAATATGGAATTGAATAGCATGGGCAATACCTTACGTGCCAGTTTATAGGTTGGAATTTTAAAATCTCCTGTTATTTCCCGCACATAGCGTTGAATAATCCGTTCCAACAGTTCTTTATTATAGGTTTCCGTTTCTGTACTTTCTTCAAAAGAACCCTGAAGCAATCTTTTGCGGATGTCACTCCAAAAGTCCATTTCATCTGGCGGATCGACTTTCCATGGATTATCAATAATACGGGCTCTTTCGCTGTAAAGAACAGCAGCAATTCTCTCTGCAAGTGCATCGCCTTTTTTTTGCTGCACAATTCTTTGTACTGTAAAATCCTGAACCTGCTTCATAAAGGCAGTCTTATCCTGATACATATTATGTATCGGCCAAAGCGATAAATCTTCTATAACCGAAGGTATCGGATAGGTCCTGGGCCGGGGAGGCCCTACTGCGGTCAATTCTTTATCCATATAAGGAGTCTGCATGAAAGTTTAATTCAAAAAAAGGAAATACACCTCAAAAATAAGGTAGAAATATCCTAATTTGCAAACATATTCAAATTTAGTCATTGCAATTTACAATACTCATAAAAAATCTTTTGTCAGTTCTGAATTAATTCAGACTTAACAAAATAAAAATCAGTCATTAAGAAAAATTATACAATCTAAACCGACTAATTAAACTACAATGGAAAATTATCTGCGTTTTGAATTTCCTCAATCCATTGGACCAGAACAGGAAGAGCTGTTGGCAGAGTTGGCAGAATGGCCTTTTGATGGTTTTGAAGAACAGAATAACTGTCTTGTTGCCTATATCCCTGAATCTGATTGTGATAAAAATCTTCGCGATTATTTGAGTGAGCTCTTTCACCAGAAAAATTGGTCAAATGTAAAAGAGGAGATTATTGCTCCTCAAAATTGGAATGCAGAATGGGAAAAGCAGTATGAGCCTGTATTGGTAAACAGTTTTTGTGCTATCAGGGCTACTTTTCATGAACCTATTCCAAATGTAGAATATGAAATTGTCATCACACCTAAAATGTCATTTGGTACCGGACACCATGCTACCACCTTTATGATGGTGAGGGAAATGAAAAAATATAATTTTACGAATAAGGCAGTTTTGGACTATGGCTGCGGCACTTCTGTTCTGGCTATTCTTGCTGCTAAATTAGGTGCCGATCAGATAGATGCTATTGATATTGACCACTGGGCTTATGAGAACAGTTTGGAAAACATAGCTATCAATCAGGTTCAGGGAAAAATAAAGGTTTTCGAAGGCGATTGGACAATACTCCCCGAAAATAGCAGTTATGATATTATTTTGGCCAATATCAACCGCCACATCATTTTGGGTTCTATGCCCGATATGGCAGCAAGAATCAATAATGGCGGTTATTTGCTTTGTTCCGGATTTTTAGAGGGGGATGTGGACATGATCACCGAAGCAGCAAATGAATCGGGCATGAAATTGGTATTTATAGCTGAAACTGAACAGTGGAGATGCCTTACTTTTGTTAAAGAATAAATAAAGTTGCACTTAATTCATTTAGCATTGTAACTTTTTTCATCTTCAGTATTACACAATACGGCTTATTCTAACTCCGTTTTTTTTAAAACAATTATTTTAAAAAATGGTACATAATATATGAAAAATCTTATTAATAACTTTATTTTCTGCCTTTTAATATTTTTTTCTATCGGTTTATCGGCACAGGGAATTGACACCACTGCATTTAATGCCAATGATAGGGAGGAACTGCTGAAAGAAATCGAAGTCGTCTTGACCCAATTTAAAAGGGAAGATTGCGAAAAAACACTGGATGATTTGAAAAAATCTGTAAAAGCTGCTAAATTTTCAGATCAGCACTATAACGGATTTTTAACGCTGACGGATGTGATGGTCAAGCGTAAAATGAAGCGTTACAACTTCATTCAACCGCTTTTGGCAATCATGCTTCAATTTGCAGAAAACACCAATGAATCTTCACAGTATTTTGACAAATGGATTGAAATCTCGGTGCAGATTCTGAATGATCAGGAACCGAGAAATACAAAAATATTTGAAGACTATATTAAGTGGTCTTACGAATTCTGGATAAACGGCAATCTCTACAAAACCTCTTTAGGCAGCCACACATGGAAATCTGACAATAAAGACTTTGACATCAGGTACAGTGACAAGGAATTAAAAGTAAAATACAACAGCTCTTTGCTTTACTGTTTTAACAAAGGTGATTCTCTAACCATCAAAAACGCCAATTTCACTTTCTATCCTACCCGTGAATCAGGTGGTCTGTTTATTGTTGAAAGAGCTACAGTTGAATGGGATCAGGAAGGAGCTACAGATGCAAAATGCGATCTTGTACAGTTCAGGTTTAATGGCCGTGAAACAGCCTATAAAGCCGATAGTGCAATTCTGGTCTATCCTTCGGTATTCCAAACCCCATTGGAAGGTATTTTCAGCGATCGTATCACCAAAAGACATGAGATTAAAAAAATAAAGGACGAGGGAAAAGGTACTGAGTCGGAATCTTATGTTTCACCAGCAAACCTATCTTATCCACGATTCGCATCAATTTCAAGAAATGTTAAAATTGAGAATATTGGCGAAGGTGTTGACTATACAGGCGGTTTCCGTCTTGAAGGAAGTATTGTAAGAGGTTATGGAGATGAACACGGCCGTTCTATTATCACTATCACAAACCGTGAAGGGAAACTTTGTGCAATGGCTGAAGGTTCGGAGTTTAATATTTATAAAGGCGAACGGGTCGTTTCAAACGATGCAAAGGTCAGTTTATATTTCCCCGGAGAATCAGGTACCGATTCTATTTTTCACCCTAATATCCGTATTGTTTATAATATTCAAAAAAGGGAAATTGATCTTAACAGAGGAAAAAGTAAAGCTTCAAAAGTACCATTCTTCAATTCACTTCAACAGTCTGAAATGAATACAGGGCATATTAGATGGCCCATAGACAGTATATATATTCACATAGGAGACAGCGATACAGATCTTGATCTTCACTCTGACCTTTATTTTGATATAGATAAAAATGAGAAATATTTGTCTATTATCACTATAAATCCCATTATCAAATTTGCACTGTATTCCGAAAAATTGGGTGAGACTTTTAAAGCAAGACAGGATGGAACATGTGGAAGTTACAGTACCAGCAATGAGTGGGAAGAACCTGAAAGTATTGAGGAATTGTGTGAACGAGATCCGGGACAATGTCCTGAGTGGTATCTGGAAGAGCAGGAGCGCAAAAAAAACAACCCCGACCCAGTAGTAGACAGCACAGAATTGACTGACGTTCCCGCACCCGATATAGTTGTTGAACCTCTACCCATTTTTGATGCCCGTAGGATAGGCATTGATGAACTTCTAACAGTTCTTGACAAAAGGATGGAAAAACTAACGATTATGAATTGCCGTGAAATTTCCGAGATTCAAAAAAAGAAAAATCCTGCCTACAAAATCATTAAAAGTTATAAAGATTGGAAAGATTTTGAAAGAAACTTTCCCAAAAAGTATAAATTCGGTTGTATAGAAGCCTCAGACGTACTTTCTTTCTGCAATGATGTTCTTGGTCCTCAGCACAACTCTTCCAATGGCTGGACAATCATTCAGGATATGATTGCAGACGGTTTTGTGACTTTTGATTTTACAGATTCTGTTGTAGTGCTGCGTGAAAAACTTTTCCATTATAAAAATTCAATCAATAAAAAAAGTGAATATGATTACGACAATATTAAAGTCAAATCAGCCCCTCAAAAATCTGAAACCGGGGCAAATGCTGTATTAAATATTCAGGAAAAATCACTGACTACCAATGGTGTTCAGAGTTTCGTACTTTCAGAATCACGTGGAGTATGGGCAGAGCCGCATGCTCAGAAGTTATCTTTGAAGAAAAACAGGGATATGGACTTTGACGGTACCATGTACTCCGGTCTATTGCGATTTACCGGAAAAAAATTCCAATTTCAGTACGATTCATTTTTGGTAAAAATGGATACCATTGATTATATCAACTTCTTCATTTTCGAACGCGAACAATATAAGGCTGAGGATAATAAAAAATTTGCAGGTTTTTATAAATCCAACAGACTTGTTGATGAAAGCGGCATCCCGTCTGAAAAGAAATCGATTATTAATAATCCTATTTACAATACTTCGGGCAAGTTGAACATTGACCTTCCGAACAATAAATCCGGTAAATTAAAAATAAATCCGGATGTTCCTTTTGATCTGCCTTTGTTTGAAAGCACCGACACAGGCTATGTTTATTATGAGCGGTTGAACCGCATGAACAAATACGCGGACATGATTTATAGCCGCCATACCTTCTTTTATAAAGTATCACCTTTCATTATTAAAGCGGTGGACCGTTTTGAACCGGATGCACTTGTCTTTGAGGGCAGTTTCCACTCAGCAGACATTTTTCCTGTGGTCACAGAGCCACTAAAAGTGATGTACCTTGACCTGTCATTTGGCTTTGAGGCAGAAACTCCTGAAATAGGATTTCCGGTTTACAATAAAGAAAGTGCTGATGGGAAAGGCAAATATACCGGTCTTTATGGCATCAGCAATCAGGGACTTATCGGAAGAGGCCGACTCGATTTCTTGGGTGCAGCTATTGAATCGGAATACATTGAATTTCTGCCTGAGCAGTTTATTACTGACCGCGTAGACAGTTTTACCATCAGGGAACAGGTTATAGATGGTGTAGAATTTCCATTTGTTTATGGTGACTCTGTCTACATAGACTGGATTCCATACAATGACTCTATGTTTATTGAAACCGATGTAAATAAAAATGCACCCTTCAAATTCTTTGCAGAGCGGAAACATACCCTTACCGGGTTGTTGAATCTTACCCGAAAAGGTGTGATGGGACACGGAACATTTGATTGGGATGAAGGAATGATGAGATCCAATCCTATGGGAGATTTAGTATTTGGCAAGAAAAAAATTACTTCGGCTACCTCAATTATTCAAATTAAAAAATCAGGAGAGACAGAACCTGCTTTCAGAAATGAAAGTGTAGAGGCTGTGGTCGACTTTGAAAACCGAAAAGGGGAATTTAAAGCCTTGGACAAATCGATTATGACAGATCTTCCATTCAATAAATACCAGACTGAATTGGACAAATTCACTTGGGATATGGATAAGAAAACCGTTCTCATAGAATCCTCTACAGGAAATCCGGGTATGTTCCTCGCATTGGGTGATGGGCAGGATTCACTCTCTTTTGAAGCCGTAAGGGCAGTATATGATCTCAATATAGGTTCACTCAATGTAAATGGCGTTGAGAACATACGTGTTGCAGACGCATTCATTGTACCAAAAGGCGGCCTCGTTGATATTCAAGGTGCCGCTTCTATGAATTCATTTGAAGAAGCAAGAATTATTGCAGATACTGCGAACCAAAATCACCAGATTGTAAAAGCAAGTATTCAGGTCATCAGTAAAGGTGAATACAAAGCGAGCGGTTATCTCGAATTTAATGTAGATGGATTAAAAGATCAGGAAATTCTATTTAAAGAGATAAAAGTGGAAGATGGCATTACTACCGGTAATGGCAGTGTAGGTGGGCAGGACAGTTTCTATCTAGATAAAGGGTCTATGTTTAAAGGTGATATCAAAATGAGCGCCCAATCCAAAAACCTAAACTTTGAAGGTTATGCCAAACTAAATTCTGAAGTAATTCCTAACCCGCAATGGTTCACAATCAAATCAAGAATAGACAAGAAAAATGTACTCATTGACTTCAAAACTCCTGAAAATCCTGAGGGTGAACGTTTACAGGTCGGTCTATTTTTAGCTACCGACTCACTGCACCTATATCCAAGAATTCTCGAACCTAAATCGGGAAATGATAAACAAATTTTTACTGCTGAAGGTGTTATAAAATATGATGCAAATGCCGATGCCTACTATTTTGGTGACTCAGCTAAAGTTGAAAAACCGGCTGTTCCCGGCAATCTGCTGAGTATTGCGGAATCCGATGCAATGGTAAATATTATCGGAAAATTTGATTTCAACAGAGGTTTTATCAAACCCAAAATGCCAAAAATAGACGTAGAAGCTGCAGGCGATATCAGCTTCGATTTGGACAGTATTATTGAGTACAAATTCAATATGGCCATGTTGCTAAACTTTCCAATTCCTGACGTGCTGACCAATCTGATTGTAACAGATTTGACAAGTAACGAAGAAAGTATGGAAAAAATCAATTACGAAGGCACAAGCAATTTGAAAATGAAAAGCCGATTGGCAAATCTGTTTAAAGATACGGCAGACGTAGAAAAAGCTTGGGCAAAGGTTGTCGAAGAAAACCGTCTGTTGCTCCCTGAAACTGTTAAACATACATTCCTTTTACCTGTCATAACGCTTAAATGGAGCGAAAAAACACAGTCATTTGTTTCAACCGGCAAAATTGGACTATCCAATCTGAAAGGCAAACATATCGGACAGATGCTTGCAGGAGGACTTGAAATACTTCCTGACCCTGCCCGTGGTGATGTGTTGACATTTTATATCACTTCTCCTAACGGTGACTATTACTTGTACCAGTATAGTAATGGGGTTTTGACTACAATCTCATCCAATGTGATCTATATGACTACGTTGACCGCAATGAAGAAAAAAGATACCAAACTCAAAACAGAAAATGGTGAGAGTTTGGAAATTTTGCCGGGCAATTCCGGACAATACACCATTTTTAAAGAAAAATTGGATACTGCGTTTTAAAAAGGAAATGGGTTTTATAGATAAAAAAAATGGGCAGTCTAAGTTATTGGGCAGCCCATTTTTAGGTTTCAAACGTTTCTTTACTAAAAAGAAATAAAACAAATTCATTCAATTTATTTGTTTCAAAACTTGCATTTGTCTTTCCTTAGGGTTAAATTTGTTGAAAGCTTAACCCTAATTACCCATGACAAAACATTATGACAAAATCATCAAAGAGAATCAGGTACAATGTTCTCGACTTCAATGCAATTCCATATACGGAGTTTTTAAGCTCGGAAAAACCTGAGGAATTAATTCTGGCAATACTTGGAAATTTTTTGGAAAAGCCTGCCGAAGAAATCGCCGAATTGATTTTACAAAGCATTAACAGCCTGAAAATAAGGAACGAAATTAAGCTAAAGGCTGTTAAACAATTGGAAGTTTTATCAGGATTGCGTAACTTGCAAACAATAATTGTTGAATTAATACCTAAAATTATGGCACTGGATTATGATATCAGAAAAGACCTGCGATATCAGCAAGGTTTAGAACAAGGCGAAAAAATCGGAGAAAAAATCGGTGAAAAGAAAGGCCTGAAAGAAAAGCAGGACAAAGTTATTATCGCTTTGATAAAAAAAGGAAAACTCAGCAGAATAGAAATTGCCGAGGTTACTGAAGTCACTTTGGACTATGTAAATGATTTGGCAAAAACTATAGGCCTATAAAATTGAGCAGGAGTCGTCATTTTATTGTGGCGACTCCTTCTTACTAAATCATATTTTCGTTAAAAAACATATCTACCAATAAAAATCAAGAGTAAAATCTGTGTGGCAAAAATAGCATAGATATTTTTCTTGAAAGCCCATTTTTTGTTTTTGTGCCGCCAAACCGGCATAGCAGTGAGAATACCCAAACTGCCGCCAAAAAGCGCCAACTGAAAAAAACGTGCTTCCGAAATTCGGAACTTCTTTTTATTCGCCAAATTTTTATCCCAACCCATCAGAAAAAAAGTGTAGAGATTAAAAAGTGCCAATATAATCAGCAGTATTTTTAAGAACATATAATTTAATTTGTGCGAATGCTGATAAAATAGTCCGTACTATATCATCCTCTGCCATTTAGAAGCGGCCTGTTTCATAAAAGCCAATACATCTTTTCTTTGATCCGGCAGCATGCCTACCCATGCAGCAATTGATTTCTGCAGTTTAGCTGCCTCTTCTTTCAAATCATCCCCTTTCAGTACAAATTCAATCTGCTGATTCAGTGCATCACTGAAATGCTGCAACAGCTTAGAAGCCTCATCTACTCTTCTTTTATTATTCAGAATTTCAGAAATACTGCCAATCATCTGAATAATATAACCGATTGATGATTTTCTTTTTCGAAGAATTTCATCCGGGCTCAATTCATAGCTTTCAGCTTTAAAATTATAAACAGCCAAATAAAGTCCATTAGCACCATTGGCCGCACGATACAGATATTCAGCGCCTGCTGCTTCTGCAGCTTTTGCGGCAAATTCAGCAGCCTGAACATCCAAAATATTTCCAATTTGTTCCGAGTTCAGAATTTCAGGCTTGACAACCGGAACTTCAGCATCCTGAAACTGGCCTATAGCATATGCCCACATGGCCGAATTATTCGTGGCAGCCCATGAAATCACAGCTTTAACATCTGCATGTGCCACAACTGTACCTGCTGCATCTGTCCAATGAATTTTTCCTCCGGCCAGATTGATACCATAACTTTTCACTGCCAAACTATCGAGCAGCTCCCTAAATTTTTCTAAGTTCATTGTATTAATGGTGTTGATCATTTATATAATTTAAGACGGATATAGTCCAGGTAATTAAAACAGGCCCTTTCTGCTTCAGTGTTAGAAATATACTTGTCCGTTTTAAGCGCATCCCGAAGATAAACAAACATTTGCATCATTATTAGACTTGCATCAATACAGGCCGGAGCGGTACAATCTGTCGGAATTGTCTTTTTGATCCATTCTAAATCGTTCTCCGGAAGCTTTTCAGCAAATCGCATACGCCTAGCGGGCAAAGCATTTTTCATCAGAACCAGTGGACCAATGCTGTAACTTCTCACCTCGCAAAGATAATCATAAGCCTCAATAATTTCACCTCTTCCCAATTTTGACAGTACATAATGCATCCAGGTCCAAAACCTGCTTTCCTGATATTGGAGCTCTGGCAGGGCATAGCCCAATGAAGGGTAACGGCCAATGACTTCACTGAGACAATTTTCCCTCTCGAATAAAATTTCAGGATCCTCCACCCTTTTTTCAAATCCGGAGAGTGAAATCCATTTCCAATCGACATGCAGCAATTGCGGTTCGTAATAAAAAAGGCTGACTGCAACATTTTCATCATGTCCGTTTTTATAGAAACTCAACAACTGTCCCAAAGGCTCCACCAAAGCTCTTTTCTCTTCGAAAGGCATCGAAACTGCCTTATCATCCAGCACCACATAAAAGTCAAGGTCCGAAAATTCGTCCAATTCTCCTGTCATCCAGGAACCTCCAATGGCCAGTCCAAGTATGTGGCTGTCGCCAAATAAAAGGGCTTTTGTCCGTTCAACAAAATGCTGATGTACTTTTGTAGTCATGTCTTTGAGATTTAAGTGCGTAGAAACACTTATTATTTATCAAAATTACAAAAAATCCCTAACTTTGGCATCTGGAACGAGTTAGAAAAACAGTGAAAATCACAGAACAGAACAAATCATGAAACAAAACATCCTTGAGCGTTTTTTACGCTACGTAAAAGTTGATACTATGTCGGAATTCGGCGTGGAAAAAATTCCAAGCACAGACAAACAATGGGTTTTGGCCAATCAAATTGTGGAGGAGCTGAAGCGCATCGGACTTTCTGAAGTAACGATCGACGAACATTGTTACATCATGGCTACACTGCCGGCCAATACCGATAAAACCATACCCACTATCGGCTTTGTTGCGCATGTTGATACTTCTCCCGACTTTATTGCCGACAAGGTAAATCCGCAGATCTGGCAAAACTACGACGGCGGTGAAGTTGTCCTGAACGCTGAAAAAAATATTGTGCTTCGACCGATTGAATTTCCGGAATTGGCAGATATAAAAGGTCATACACTCATAACAACTGATGGCACCACACTTTTGGGAGCTGATGACAAGGCCGGTGTTACCGAGATTGTTTCTGCGATGGAGTACCTTCTGGCGCATCCTGAGATCAAACATGGTAAAATCCGTATCTGTTTTACACCCGACGAGGAAGTGGGCCGCGGTGCCGACCTTTTCGATGTGGCAAAATTTGGCGCTGAATGGGCTTATACTATGGACGGTTCTGCACTGGGCGAACTGGAATATGAAAATTTCAATGCCGCTTATGCATTGGTAAAAGTTCAGGGCAAAAGTGTACACCCGGGTTATGCCAAGGACAAAATGGTCAATTCAAATCTCTTGGCTGCCGATTTCATTCAATCGATGCCTGTCAATGAAGTACCAGAACGCACTTCAGGATATGAGGGGTTCTACCATCTGAATAATATGAAAACCAGTGTCGATGCTGCAGAACTGATGTATATCATCCGTGACCATAACCGTGAAAAATTTGAAGAAAGAAAAGTCTTTTTTGGCGAGCAGGTCAATCTCTTCAACCGTAAGTACAAAGGTGCTTTTTCTGTGGAAATCAAGGATCAGTACTACAACATGCGCGAAAAAGTAGAACCTGTTTATCATATCGTGGAACTGGCCAATCAGGCAATGCTGGATCTTGGCATCAAACCAATTGTGAAACCAATCCGCGGCGGCACCGACGGTTCCAGACTTTCTTATATGGGCCTGCCCTGCCCTAATATCTTTGCCGGCGGCATGAATTTCCATGGCCGTTATGAGTATGTTTCTCTGGAGGTGATGGAAATGGCAACAAAGGTGATTGTGAAAATTGTGGAGAATATGGGGAGGTAAAACTTAGATTAAAGATTAAAGATTAAAGCGCGAAAGGAGCCAGGTGCTATTGACCAGGCACTATTCTACTTCTTATGATCTAACTGCTTAAATCTTCTTTCTGAAAATCTATATTTGTGAAAAATAAAAGCGTCAGTAGCCGAAAGGTTGCTGACGCTTTTATTTACTTACAAATTATACTTTATAGGTTAAATTCCCTAACTCATCTTTATTCTTTCAGCTTCAGTTTAAGCACCTATATACTGCCCTTTTGCATCAGCACTGTATCAATTCTCAACTGCATTTCGGGGCTTTCATCTACTTTTCTTGAGTCGGAATACATGTATTTTACCCCATGATTTTGGACCATATCATCTACCCATTCTACCGGAAGGTAATCTTCTTTAAAAACATAACCTTCTTTATCGAGTTTATACATAAAAACAAAGTAGGAAATATCATTTAAAACGATGCAACGTTCATTGGGTGGAATGGCATTTTTAAGCTCTTTCTGATATTTAAACAGATCTACATTTGCCCCTGAAATTTCCGGCGTCCAATAATTATAAATCTGATTCCAACATTGAAACGGCATAATTAGAAATATAACAATACTTAAAACTTTCATGTTGCTATTCATACTCCAAGCCCAATTTGCTCCATAAATTATAAAGAGGTATAAAAAGGGCAGAAAGGGCATCATATAATAATCGTGATGAATATCAATCATATTGATTTCCAACATAAAATAGAGTATCACCATCAGAAGAGCTGCGAAAATGGCCAAAGATTCTTTCTTTAAAAAATCTCTGCGTTTCAAAAAAACGATTAGTCCGCAAAGGATAAAAATAAGTGATATCGGATTTAATAACAGCCTGGGGAACATCACCTTAGCATGATACTTCAGTATTCTGATAACATTGGACAAACTGTTGTTTTCATCGAAAATACCA
>CAINVS010000530.1 GCA_903854205.1 uncultured Bacteroidota bacterium
CTTGTCACCTTACAGGAAGTTGACAGAAAAGCCAGGGCAAGCACAGCAAGGGACATTTGTCGAAAACCATTGATTCTCATATACCCAAAAGAAATTAAAGTGAAATAATAAAAATACAGCACAGTTATGTACTTAGTAACTGTAAAAGTAAACCTGTTTTTTTTAGACTTATTCTTTACCTTAGGGTTTAATCGGTTTCAAAAAATATGCCTTAATAGTGTTTTAAAACAATTTAACATTTTTCAAGAAGTTAAAATTGCAAAATCATATATCTGAACTTTTTTATAATTGTCCGGATTTTGTCCGTAAATCAAAATTGGCACGCTGATAAAATTTTAAGATATTTGTTCTATAAAATTCAATTTGATACTTTTACACTATAACAACACCAAGAAAAATACTGCATTTCGCATTTAGTTCTTTTAGTTCTTTGCTTGTTCTTCATACATTTTAGGAGTTAGTTTAAAGAAATGCAGTAAACTTTTAGAGGAGCCTTTATGTCCCTTTTTTTTTATGTAAAAAATTCCCTCCACTGTTCTTCCAACCATTCTTTAGAGGGAAGCGGTTTTAGACTCTCGAGCTGAATTCTGATATTATTTTTCTTATTGGCCAGGGAGGCTTCTTTTTTCCATTCGGACATTTGAATCAGTTTAGCCATATTTCTACAAACTGTAACGAGATTCATATTTGCAATTTTTTGGTATTCGGCAAGCTCCTTATTTCTCCTCAAATAGGCTGTAAATGCGTCCAATGAAGCCAAAAGGGCATCCCATTCCTTCAATTCAAAATAAATTTTCAACTGAATGGTTTTTGCGCCCAAATGATAGGTTATATCAGTAAAACTCACATTGTGCAGCAGCTGCAGTGCTTCTTTATAGAGACCGGCACCATAATAAAAGGAGGCAGAATTATAACGGTAAGCATTTTCCATGACATCGGCTGACAAATATTTTTTATAATCTTTCAGGAATGTTTCTGTCCAGTCAAATTCTCTGCATCGCAATGCTGCCGTCACAATATTTTTGTATTCCCAGGCAGGCAGCTGACCTTCAGAGAATAACAGACCATTGTATAAAAGGCTTTTGTAAATTGACAATATTTCTTTAAAGTATCGATCTTCTCCCCTGTTCACCTGTTGAATACAGAAGTTTAGCGCATAACCGTAAAATTCTTTTCTTTCAGCTGCACCCAATTTATCCTGCTGATTCCCGATTTCAATTTTCAGCTGTTCATATTGTTCAGAATTTGAATTTCTAAGCAAATCCAGTACAAGCAGATACATTGTAATAATTGGATAACTTAAAGCAAAATCAGGCTGTTGAGCAATAAAAAGCTCTATTTCTGCCAATAATTTTGCCTGATAATCGGAGCGGCTGACCCTGTTGCGATTTTCCATGTCGCAGGCGAGCTTCAGTTTTTCTATAATAAAATAAGCATCAAGCAGATCAGACTGCTTTTGCAGGGATTCATTATAAACCCTGCCACCCTGTTCCACAAACCACTGATCCTGTTCTTTTGCCAATTGCATTTTTTGATAGGTCTGTTCGATCTGACCTTCAATTACTCCATTCAATGCCTTAGTACAGCTTCTTTCAGCAGTTTTAAAATGTTTATCGAGCTTGCGCAAACGCATTGCTTCTAACACCAACAATTCCTTTTTGCAAAATTTTGAATCAAAAAGCTCCTGAGCCAAAAAATCTTCCAAAAGTTTCAGTAACTTTGAGATGATGCTTGCAAAAAAATTATCATCATAAGTCTTTGACCCGAAAAGTCTTGCATAAACTTTTTCCTTTTGCAGTTTTTGGGAATCCGAAAAATCAGGCGCCAATTTTAACAGATAATCCGAAAGTGCCGATACCTGCTCATGTTTGTTAAAATAAGGAGAATGGACAAATTCTGAAAAACGGCTTATTTCCTTAGTTTTTAAGGTTCGCAGCAACGTGATTAATTTATTTTCAAACATTTTTTCAGTGTTATTATTGTATTTTTATAAAAATATCAGTCAATAAAATATAATATTTATATACAAATCAATTACTTACAAAATCTAAACACACAAATTTAAATAAATAATTCATAAAATAGTATTTGTTTCTGCCTACATTTCTCATCACTTTTGTAAAGTGAAATTACATCAAGGTCCAACAAATAGTATTTAAGAATTAATAAATAAAAAATCCTCTTGTATGAAAATGTACAATCTCTCTCAAACAAAGGCATTGACAATGGCTTTTCTGCTTTGGCTTACGGGGATAACCCAAGTCTTCGCACAGCCTGCAATTATTTGCCAAAACTACTCGGCCAACATTACCCCAAACAATGTTGCTGTTGTTACTGCTCAGAATCTGGTACAGAATCCTTCACAGTATTCCAGTATCACTATGATGTACAACGGTGCCCTGCAAAATGCGATCACATTTACCTGTAATGATGTAGGACAATCATTTACAATTACTGTATCTGCAATCGATTCAAACAGCATCACTCAAATCTGTACAGCGATTGTTACAGTAGCTGACCCTAATGGCAGATGCGGAACAAGCGGTTCAAATTATCAGATTGTAATTTCTTCTCTGGTCAATGCAAGCACCTGCAATACCTGTGACGGTCAGGTAACAATCGCCGGACTTTTCGATCCGATTACAAACAATCAGGCACCCGGTCCATATACAGTTTTGTGGAGTGACGGATCTAATGCCATGCAACGCAATGACCTCTGCCCCAATACACCATATACAGTGTCAATGACTGATGGCAATGGAGCGACTTATACAACCAATGTTGATGACAGCTGCAATTCGGGAGGATCTACACCAAATGCAGTTTGTCAGAATCTTACAGCAACGCTTACTCCCAATGGAGTTGTAACAGTGAATGCTGCTCAATTGGATGGTGGCAGTACAGGTGGCCAGGTTTATTTGCTTGATGGCAATAACTATGTCAATTCCATTACATACAACTGTTCTAATGTTGGACAGGATACAGTAACACTCGCAGTAGTCAGAATAGACAGCAATGGAACAACGCTAGTAAGTACTTGTAATGCGCTTATCTTCATTGTAGATCAGAATAATTTCTGTGGAGGTGGAAGTACAACACAACCACAAGCTAACTGTGTAAACGCGCTCAATTTAGACCTTTCTACCATGAATGGCTATGCCATGCTTAGCCCTCAAATGTTGAACAACGGCAGCAATAATGCTAGTTCTATGTGGCTTATGAACGGCAATGGCAGCTATCAGTCGGTCATCACTTTCGGTTGCAATGATATCGGAACGCATCAATACTACCTGGTAGTTTCTAACGGCAATGTTCCCGGAACAATAAATGCACTTATTGATACTTGTTCAGTAATTGTTACGATTACTGATTCAAGCAATATTTGCGGTGGCGGACAGGGTAATTATACGGTCATTGATTCAATTTTCAATGCAAACTGCAATGGCACCTGCAATGGCGCCTTTGCGCTGCTTGACATTGTTTTGGCCAATGGAAGCATCGCACCAAGACCTTATACCATTGTATGGCAAAATAACATTTCTACATCAGGTTTAATTACAAATCTTTGCGGAAATACTACATACACCATTACAGTTTATGACTCATTACAGAATCCTTATCAGCACAGCTTTTATATTGGTTGCAACAATGTTCCAAACCCTAACAGCTGTATTGATTCAAGCCTCATCAATCCTGTTGCTAACTGCCCAACGGTTTATTCACCTGTATGCGGTTGCAATGGAATTACCTACATCAACTCATGCATCGCTCAAAATAGTGCTGGTGTAACATCTTGGACAAATGGGCCTTGCGGTGGAAACAGCGGCAGTATTAACTACAATGTTCAGACGACAGGAAGTGGTTGCGACAGCAGCTGCACAGGTAGCATCACCATCAGCTTCCCAACTGCTACTCCAAACAATACTTACACACTCGTTTGGAATGATGGATTTTCTCAAACAGGTAGCGGAACACCGGCTCTGGGTGCAAATTTTGTAAGAAATAATATCTGCGCTGGAGTTTATGTAGCCTCTGTCAGTACCAATACTTTCAGCGCTCCTTTCTCCATCACTGCAATTGTTGGAACTGCTCAAGGTTGTGTTTGGCCAGGAGATGCCGATGACAACACAACTGTCAATAACTGGGATTTACTTCCTATAGCTTTGACACATGGCGAATCGGGTTTTACAAGACCATTTGCAAATATAAACTGGGCAGGTCAATCTTCAAGCGACTGGACAACTGTAAATCCAGTTGCCGGACTGGCAAACTACAAGCATATCGATTGTAATGGTGATGGAATCATCAACCAAAATGACCTTACTGCTATTCAGCAGAACTATGGCAGCAATTACTTCAGAGGCAATAGTTCGATGACAGGAAATATTCCATTTTACATTCCTTCCGCTACAGCAAATGAAGGTGACCGCCTGAGTTTGCCAATCAATCTGGGAACTGCACCTGACATAGCATCTGACGTATACGGTGTAGCATTCACAATAAATTATGATCATACTTTTGTAGAAGCCGGTTCAGTAAGTGTTGATTATCTCAGCAGCTGGTTAGGCACCAACCTTATGGACATTCAGTTCGACTTTAGTCAAAGCGGTAAAATTGAAGTAGCCGTTGCAAGAAAAGACCGTATCAATACCACAGGTTTTGGTGAAATCGGTAAAATGAATTTCACAATCCGCGATGATATTTTACGCAACAGCGCTATCCGCAATATGGATTTGACAATTACCAATATTCGTCTGATCCGCAATGACAATACTGAAATTGGCACCAATCCTCAAACGGGAGTGGTTTCTGTAAACACAAC
>CAINVS010000531.1 GCA_903854205.1 uncultured Bacteroidota bacterium
ATTCGGGAGTTGATATGCTCGTTCGCAGTTGGCATTTCGATGCATCACGAAAGACTCATACTCCCAGTTGAAAACTAAGCATTAGTTCAAGCTGATCGCATAAGATTCCCTTTAAACAAAATAAAAACTGGCTGGGAGGGGAAACTATTCATAAATCACATAATTATAAAAATGATAATAATTACAATGCGTAATTAAAAGTTAAAGTACTTACCTGTAACGCACAAGGCATAGCAAATACAACAAGAGCACCCAGCGGCATGTCTGCCGCTGTGTCACTTAAGAACTAAAGAAGAGTACATAAGAAAATATATTTAAAGAAAGAGGTAATAAGACAACGTGACTTTGCAAGATAATGAGTTTGGCATCTGCTTCCGGGCATAGTAGAGAGCCCCTCACACGAACGGGATTGAATCGAAGTCAGTTGAGCCTGCGCACGGAAGGGCCAAGTATTGGCGACGGGCTTCAACTGATTCTTTAAGCACTATGAGAACGCGAGCACGTTCAATAAAGCCTCATTTTGCAGCAAGCTGGGCAATGATAATAAGTTTTATTATAACCTAAAACCTAAGAGCTAAGAGAGAACCCAAAAACGATCCGAAATCGATTACAACTTAGAGCAAGTTCAAATGAAGGACTTCTCTTCATGAGCTACATATGGGTAATTTTGTTAAGCACTTTATGTCACTGCGCTTCATAATACAAGAGCGGCGGACGAAAAAATAAGTAAAATGGGGTCCGAAATATAGCCTACGGGCAAAATTTTCTGCAGAGCAAATGTCACGGAACCGATTTGAGGAGCAATTAATATAGTCCCAATAGACATAATGCCGTTAAATTGGGGGGATAAGTCACCACATATCGTCCGAGCACGCAAATTATGTGAAAAAATAAGGCAAAAAGTTGTCGAGCAATTTCACGTTTTCGCTTATTTTGAACACAAACAACAACATAAAATGATACAATAAATGGTCTCACCAATAACCATTATATTGAGAAGTCGTAAAAAGCACCTGATCACGTCGATATTCACGGGGATCGATAGATATCACACTTTTCTTCTTTTTTGGTCACCTTCAAAAATATGTCTAGATATGACTGTATAAACTTACCCCAGGTGACTTATCCCCCCAATTTAACCTCATTGTTAAGTTCGATATCATTCTCTCACATGGTATTCTTACCTCGTGCACGCGAACCTTCTAACTCGATCGTTCCCAGCATTATCGGATCGAAAATGAAGAAATCGACAAACTCGATTACGTGAAAATAAAACCGACACAATCTGAAAAAATATAAAACATCGATATCAAATTGATCGATAAACATACATCATTTAGATTCTATGATTAAAGTTTACCGGGCGATCGTAGTCCAGTCTCAGTCATTATGGTCAGCTTTGAGGACGGCAAGTCACCATTTTGAGGTCTCCGACAACATTGTTTCTGGAATGTCTGCTTCGTCTACAGTGGTCCTTTTCTCTGTCGACACCGCCGTAAGCAGGGCCTCAGAGCAGTCAGGATGGATTCCAACAACATCTTACGTGTCAAGCAGATTCTTTTATTCTTTTTAACTCCAGCGTTAGGATGGAATTCCTGAAAGTATTCCTTATTCTCCAACATCTTACGTGTCAAGCAGATTCTTTTATTCTTTTTAAATCGCCAGCAAG
>CAINVS010000532.1 GCA_903854205.1 uncultured Bacteroidota bacterium
GCGCCTGACGTCAGGATCGCCGCCAAAACTTCCATAGCTCAACACGAACAGATACACCCTATGGCCGGCTCTGGCATATTTTATAAGGGTTCCGCCGCAACCGATCTCTATATCATCAGGATGCGCTCCGATTGCCAAAATGTCTAATTTCATGATGTCTGTAAATAATATTGATAATAAATTATAAAAAGCGAAGATAGCTTTATTTTATTTAAGAGGTATTTTATATTTTTGCTTCAGGAAGTGAAACGAAAATGATTGAGGATTAATGAGAAAATTAAAATATTAATAAAAAAAAATCATTAATGCTTGTGAAATAAAAAAAACAGTCATATATTTGCACTCGCTTTTCGATGGTAACAGCAAGGTTCTGTAGCTCAATTGGATAGAGCATCTCACTACGGATGAGAAGGTTAGGGGTTCGAATCCCTTCAGGATCACAATTGTATAAGTAAAAAGTAAGAAAATATTGTGAGAAGTTAAGTTCCACCCGCTTGTGGGACTTTTTAAATTATAAAAAGTCATGTCGAGAATTTGTCAATTGACCGGAAAGAAATCATTGGTAGGTAACCATGTATCTCACTCCAACCGCAAAACAAAACGTCGTTTCAACGCTAATTTGAAAACAAAACGTTTTTTCATCCCAGAATTGAATCTTTGGGTGACACTGAAAGTTAGTACTCAGGCTATTCGAACAATGAATAAATTGGGTATTCATACTTTCCTCAAGAATCAATTGCAAAAAGGTTTCGATCCCTTCGTATGGGTCGTCGATCCTAATGCTGTTAAAACTCTAAGCACTGAGCGTATTTATCGCCGTGTTGAGAAAGTAGATGCTAATGGCAACAAAACTTACAGCATTACTTACACTCCGGAAGCTTTCGACAATAACCGCAAGGTGAAACTGTCTTCAATCGTTAAATAAATTAGAAACCAAGCTAAATTGATATATAGTCATGGCTAAGAAAGGAAAAGGTAACCGCGTGCAGGTAATCTTGGAATGCACAGAACACAAAAATTCAGGTATGTCCGGAATGTCTCGTTACATTACCGTCAAAAACCGTAAGAATACGCCTGAGCGTATGGAATTGAAAAAATTCAATCCAATCCTCAAGCGTTACACTATCCACAAAGAAATCAAATAATAACTAAACCGGAGGAAAGACAATGGCTAAGAAGATTTCAAAAAATGCAAAGGTTGCACAGCGTGCATCGAATGCCGGTTCAGGTAAAGACCATGTTCGTGTAGTCAAAAGTGTAAAAGACCCGATTACAGGCAAATACTCGTACAAAGAAGTAATCATGCATAAAGATAAAGTCGAGGAATTTTTCAAGACTAAGTAACAGGTAATCAAGGTTAAGGAATTCGGCTTCTTCTGTAAGGGAGAAGCCTTTTTTCGTTTTTAAAAATTCAATTTAAAAGCAAATTCAAGGCTTTTTTAGTTTTTTACAAAAAAATGTCAAAAACTTAAGGAATTCCTCTTTCCTCTTTCATTACTTGTTTATTTTTGCATATTCAATAAAAGTTATTATATGGGATTCTTTGATAAAATTTTCGGTAAGAAGGAAAAAGAAGACCTAAATAAGGGTCTGGAGAAAACAAAACAAAGTTTTTTTGGAAAAATTGGCCGAGCAATCGCCGGAAAAACAAAAGTGGATGAAGAGGTATTGGATGAACTGGAAGATATTCTCGTTCAATCTGATGTAGGTGTAAAAACGACAGTGAAAATCATTGATCGTATAGAAGCACGCGTAGCCAAGGACAAATATATGTCTACCAATGAACTGAATGAAATTCTTCGCGATGAAATCGTTCAGCTGCTTTCGGAAAATACCACCGCAGACACTATGTTTTTTGACATTCCAAAAGATGTCAAAAAGCCTTATATCATTCTAATTGTCGGTGTCAACGGAGCTGGAAAAACCACAACTATAGGTAAATTGGCGCACAGGCTTAAATCTCAGGGACATAAAATCGTTCTTGGTGCAGCCGATACTTTTCGTGCAGCTGCAGTCGATCAGCTTAAAATTTGGGCAGATCGTGTAGGATGTGACTTCTTCTCAAAAGGTATGAACGCAGATCCTGCAGCAGTCGCCTACGAAACTGTTAAATACGCAGTTCAAAATAATTGCGATATAGCTATTATAGATACAGCAGGTCGTTTGCAAAATAACAAACAGCTCATGGCAGAATTGGCCAAAATTAGAACTTCTATCACAAAAAACATTGCTGATGCTCCGCATGAGGTAATGCTCATTTTGGACGGTTCTGTTGGTCAGAATGCATTTCATCAGGCTGAAGAATTTACGAAAGCCACCAATGTTACCTGTCTGGCAATTACTAAGTTGGACGGAACGGCAAAAGGTGGTGTTGTTATTGGTATCAGTGATCAGTTCAAAATACCAATTAAGTATATAGGAGTAGGCGAGGGGATTGATCATCTGCAAGCCTTTGATAAAAGAGAGTTCGTAAACTCCTTTTTTCAGGAAAACTAAAACACCTTTTAAAATTTATAAAAAAATGCCAAGTATTTGCTATGGCAAAAGCATCGAGCTCATGGAGTTTCGATGCTTTTTTTGATATAAAAGTTTAATTTAATATGCATAAAGAGATTAAATTAGAATTATATACACGCTGTATGATGCATCTCAAAGAAAAAGCCGCTAAAGTGAGCTTAAGCATGAAAGAAATGCAGGAAGCAGTAAATGTGGAAACAAAAAGTAGTGCAGGTGATAAGCATGAAACTGCAAGATCTATGATGCAGCTTGAGTTAGAAAAACTTTCTGCACAACTGAAAGAGTGGCTTACTGCCATTCAGGAAATGGAGAAAATAAAGCCGGAGAAAATTTGCAGCAAAGGAGAAGCTGGCGCTTTGGTAATCTGTGAAAACGCAAATTATTATATTGCTTTAGCTGCCGGCAAGTTGAACTGCGATGATAAAAACTATTTTGCCATCTCTCCGCTTTCACCCATAGGGGCAGAACTGATGGGAAAAACTGCAGGCGATGAAATAGATTTTAGAGGGCAGAAAATTATCATAAAAAACATTCTTTAGTAAAAAACAAAAGCGAAAGTCTCTCTCCGAAACTTTCGCCTTTTTTATATCAAATTGAGATTAACTCAATTCCTTTGTTTTGCCTACATAACGGTGAACCTTTTTGTCACTCGGACGCAATCTCATAAAAGCCTTTCCGAGGTATTCTATCAAATCGCCGGCCATTAAGGCTTCCTGACTTCTTTCCTCTGCCGCAATATCACCGGCCAGACCATGCAGATATACACCCAAAATACAGGCTTCGAGGGGTGTATATTCCTGAGCCAACAGTCCTGAGAGTATGCCGGTAAGCACATCACCGCTGCCTGCGGTACCCATGCCGGGATTACCTGTGGAGTTGAAGAAACAATCACCATTAGGAGTAGCTATACAGCTGTTTGCACCTTTTAGAATAATGTAAACACCCAGTTCAAGGGCTTTGTTGCGGAGCAGTTCGTATCGGTCATAGCCGTTTTCGGTACGACCGAACATGCGTTCAAACTCTTTCGGATGCGGTGTCAGAATGCTGTTTTTTGGAATAAACTCCATCCAATCGGGGCTTTGAGCCAATATGTTGAGTGCGTCAGCATCCAAAACTGTAGGGTTTTCCATGTTTTTGAGCATATAACAGAGCGCATTTCGCGTTTTGTTCTTGGTGCTCAATCCGCATCCTACTGCAACAGTATTGTATTTTTGCAGGTCATAAACTCTGGTAAAGATGAATTGGTCTTCATCCAAAGTTACCATCGCTTCAGGAATTGACATCTGCATCACATCATATCCGCAACCCGGTACATGTACGGTAACCAATCCTGCTCCAGAACGCAAACAGGCGCGGGTAGCAAGTATTGCAGCGCCCATTTTGCCATGAGATCCCATAACCAGTAATGCATGTCCAAAAAGGCCTTTGTGGGCGAATTTTGGGCGAATCTTATATATTCTTTTAACGGTTTCTTCTGTCACATAATAATTGTGAACGGGAAGTGAAGCAATGTATTTCTGATCCAAACCGATTGATGCATAAGCAAATTCACCCACCCTTTGAAAATTGTCGGGAAGCAAAAAGCTGAATTTTGGCCCTTCAAAAGTAAAGGTATAATCTGCATGAATACTTGTTCCGGTTGTTCTGTCATCGGCAAACATTCCGCTTGGGATATCAATTGAAACAACAATATTGTTGCATTCATTGACGAAGTTGACAATTTTCTCCATCTCTCCGCTCAAAGGTCTGCTGATACCACTGCCCAAAATAGCATCTATCAAAATTTCCTCTTCGTCGAAAACAGGTATTTCTTCAGCGTTTTGGATATAGTTGATTTTAATTTTATTCTCCTTTTTTAGGCGTTCCAGATTTGACGAGAAATCATTGCTGGGCTTTGCCAAAAAATCTAAAATGAAGACTTCTGCTTCATAACCATTTGCCTGAAGCATTCTTGCAGAGGCCAAACCGTCACCGCCATTATTGCCTTTTCCGCATAAAATGCTGACTAAAGGATTTTCTGCCAGGGGAAATTCCTGTATAAACCATTCGCAAAAACGGTTAGAAGCTCTCTCCATAAGTACGAGAGAAGTTATGGATTCATGTTCAATGCTGTAAGTGTCACAGGCTCTAATCTGTGCTGTAGTTAAAATTTTCATTGTTTACTTTGGTGTTTTTTCTTAATTGTTTGTACCTAAATATGTTAAACTGCCTTATTTGACCTGAAGTTCTTTGCCGAAAGATTTGAAAAAACGGTCTTTTGTTTGAATTACCGCCGGACTTTCTTCTCCCCAAATCAGAAAAGACATTGTATAAAGCATTTTACCGATGATGACACATTCTGTATAGATATGTACATCCATTGCTTCCAACTCTACATACATACCTTCGTATAAATTCAGGCAAATAAATTCCTCTTTTTTGATAATCTGCGGTGTTTCGTGCTGATCATCCGAATCCGTTAAATCGGCCAGTAAATCCTTTAGTACGGCTTCATAAAACACCTGTTTTTCCGCTTTTGTTTCTTTATACGCGGGTTCTTTGGCCAGGTCTGTTATAGATGCGTAGGTGTCGTAATTCTTTTTTGGATAGTGGAATTCAATTCTGTTCTTGTTATGAATGATTTTTTTCCAAGGCTTTTTTGGGAAGGAAATGTAATATCCATCTTCCCAAAGTTTTACCTTTTCCCAACCCGGAGGAATGTCACCCTGCTCCAATTTGAGTGAATCGACATAGGCTAAATCGGTATCAGCGCTGCTGTCGATTTTAACATATTCTGCTTTGTTTTCTTTTTTTGTTGCTGATTTACTGCCGCAGGAACTAAAAATTATCAGCATGAAAAAGCTAATAAATGCAATCAGTTGGTATTTTTTTTTCATTTCTATCTCTCTTTTTTTCGAGATGCAAAGATACAAAAAGCCCGGCAATTTTGCCGGGCTTATCCTAAAAATATAGCTTAAGATTTGAAATATTCTAAAACAGTCAAATCAGGAATTATTTCTTCTCGGGTTTTGTCATCAGCCCTAGCTCATCCCATTGAACCTGAGTGATTTCACTTGGAGAGCCCATCATCAGGTCGCGAGCCTGCTGATTGAGCGGGAAGGCGATAACCTCGCGAATATTTTCTTTATCAGAAAACACCATTACCATACGGTCCAAGCCCGGAGCTATACCACCGTGCGGGGGAGCCCCGAATTTGAAGGCATTGATCATGTGGCCAAAGCGCTTGTCAACCTCTTCTTTTGGATAACCGACAATTTCGAAGGCCTTATACATAATGTCAGGACGGTGGTTACGGATAGCTCCGCTCGACAATTCGATACCATTGCAGACAATGTCGTACTGATAGGCTGAAACAGCAGCATAGTCGCCGGTTTCAATTGCTTTGTCCAAGGCTGCCATTTCGCCCTGCGGCATAGAGAAAGGGTTGTGGGAGAAGTCCCAAGCCTTTTTTTCTTCATCGAATTCATACATCGGGAAATCGACAATCCAGCAGAATGCCAAGGTGTCGGAATCTGCCAATTTTAACTCAGCGGCTACCCAACTGCGTACTTTGCCCAAAGCCGAATTTACTGTTTTGCGCTCGCCGGCCATAAGGAGAATCGCATCCCCCGTTTCAGCACTCATCGATGTTTTGATGCCGTTGAGTTCAGTTTCACTGAGTGCTTTTACTACAGAACCTTTGGTTTCTTCTTCACTGTATTGGATGTAACCGATACCGAATGCGCCATTGTCTTTGGCGACAGCCTGAGCATTGTCAAAGAATTTGCGGGCCATATTTGCAGCACCTTTTACCAAAATGGCTTTTACACATTTGCCGTTGCTATCGTACATTTCTTTGTAAACTTTGAATTCGGAATTACCGAAAAGTCCGGTTAGGTCCTGCATCTTCATATCATAACGGATATCGGGTTTATCATTGCCGTACCATTCCATAGAATCATGGAATTTGATACGCGGGAATGGAAACTCTTGCATTTTCTTGTTGCAAACCTTTGGCAGCAGGTATTCATACATTTCCTCCAAAAGGGAGAACAGCTCATCCTGAGTAACAAAGGCCATTTCCATATCGAGCTGATAGAACTCTCCGGGGCTACGGTCCGCACGGGCATTCTCATCGCGGAAACAGGGAGCAATCTGGAAATAACGGTCAAAGCCTGAACACATGAGCAGCTGTTTGTACTGCTGTGGTGCCTGAGGTAATGCGTAGAAACGACCTGGATAGAGTCGGCTCGGCACGACATAGTCTCGGGCACCTTCCGGAGAACTTGCGGTAAGAATAGGCGTCTGAATCTCCAAAAAGTTTTTACCTGCCAGGAAGTTTCGAATTTCCATCATCATTTTGAAACGCATTTTGATGGCCTCCTGCAGTTCACTGCGGCGAAGGTCGATAAAGCGGTATTTGAGACGAAGGTCTTCCCCCGGATTTTCGTGCAATTGGAACGGAAGATTTTCAACCAAAGAGTCGATCGTCAGATTTGTTACAACGATCTCGATTTCACCGGTAGCCATATTGGGATTTACATCCTTGCCGCGAGATTTAACTTCCCCGTCAATAAAGATGACACTTTCGGGTTTCAGCGTCTTTGCTGCCTCAAATGCTTCTGAATATTCATCAGAAAAGACCAACTGTGTTTTTCCGTAATGGTCACGGATGGTAATAAACAGCAGACTTTTGCTGATGTTGCGAATGTCGGCCACCCACCCGGCCAATTTTACGGTTTCTCCGACGTTTGAGCCGCGAAGGGCATTGCAATTGTGCGATCTGTATTTTGACATTTATATTTGTGTTTGTGTATGTTAGGTAACTGGTAACTGGTAACTGGTAACTGGTAGCTGGTAGCTGGTAGCTGGTATCTGGTATCTGGTATCTGGTATCTGTTCACTGTTCACTGGTAACTGGTAACTGTGATTTTTAATCAGCGCGAAGTTATATGTTTTGTTACAAATTTTAAAGTTTTGCAGCTAACTGATAAAAAAATTGCAATTGGAATGAAAAATTAAGGGCATTTTGTAATTTTACAGCCATGTTTGGATGAAAGGTGTTCAAAGAAGAATTCTCTTCAAGCCTTCCTTTTACTTATTTTAAAATTAATCATCTCATATCTCAAAATATGAACTTAGAAAAATTAGTAGCAATTAGCGGACGCAGTGGCCTGTTCCGTATGGCAAGCAACAGATCAAACGGTTTGATCGTAGAAGATTTTGACAACGGCAAACGATTTTTTGTTTCAGCCCGTCTGCATCAGTTTACACCACTCGCCTCTATTTCCATTTACACAGAATCGGAGGAAGATACAGTAGAACTTAAAGAAGTATTTAAAAGAATGCTCGAAAATCTGGAAACAAATCCGCCGCTCGACATAAAATCAGAAGGAAATGAACTACGCGCTTATTTCGAGAAAATAATGCCGGAACATGACCGCGACAGAGTTCTGATCAGCGATATTAAAAAATTGATCAAATGGTTCAGCTTTCTTCAGGAACGCAATCTGTTGAATTTTGAAAAAACAGAACAGGCTACGGAAGAAGTTACAGAAGGTTAATTGACAGATGAAATGTCATAAAGCCATGTCCTAAAGTATTTTATGAAATATATTTAATTAAACGGATAAAATTCACCATTGAATTTTATCCGTTTTTTTAATTTTTGAGCTCGTTAATGTCAAAACCGGCATTTTCAACGGCATCTACAATTTCTTTTTTGTTAAGATTTTCACCTTCCACTGTCAATATTTTATCCGGTGTTGTGGTGTCAACCTCCCAACTGATATTTTCAATCTCGTTTAAAAAACCGCTGACTGAACGGATGCAGTTTCCGCAATTGATATTTGTTTTGAATTTTAATTTCATGGTAGTGAGATAAAAGATAAAAGAAACTTAAGTTAGACCTAACGTTTCGAAAAGTGAATAGGTGCAAAAGAAAATAGACATTCGAACGAACATCATGTACTATGACGGAAAAAAGCAACCAGTGTCAGAAAGCAGAAGTACCAAGTACTCTCTACCAAGTTCCCAATACTAATTCCTTCCAACAACCATCAAATTTTTCCTTACTGTCTGAGCACCCTGATTGATTTCAAAAAGATAATGGCCTGGTTTCAAATGCTTAATATTCAATATTATCTCTTGTTTTCCTGTTTTAAGTGGCATTTTTTGGACAAAAACAACTTTTCTGTCCGTGTTCAGAATCTCAAGTAGGGTGTTTTCAACCTGTTGCAGTTCAATTTCGGTTTTTAATATGCCAATATTTTGATTAACAACTATCGTTTCCATATCTCCGTCGCTGCTCAATAGTCTCGCATCTATTTCAGCTTCAACTTTTTCGTTACCATTGGCGTCGAGTGCAATAATGCGGTAAAAAATCTTCCCTTTTTTAAAGCCCGGAGTATCTGAAAAGATGTAATCATTGGCCTTTGTACTGTTAGCGCCTATGCCTTCTGCCTCAGCCAATGTTTTCCAATAAACCCTATTACTGGAATACTGTATGCGGTAATGCATGCCCTTTTCTTCATAGACAGTCTGCCAGGTTAGCTCGATACTGCCATCGGCAATAAGATGTGCCTTCGGTTGTCTGATTTCTGTAAGAATCTGTTTCGGCAATGCCCTGAAACTATCTTTTTGTCTGTTGGCTACTGTAAGTAATTTTAAATCGCCCGGTTCCCATAATTCAATGCCGCTTGGAACGTTGAATCGGTTTTGATCATCCAATTGGCTTGCATTTGCAGCATTATCCGTTTTTACGGTTCTGATTTCCACTTTGCCCAATTCAAGAAAAATCCAATGAAAGTGATTGAAACTGCCGGAGGCAATGAGCAAATTATTGTTCTCGGTTCCTTCAGATACTGATGAACCCCAACCTCCACCGCCCAGATAAACAGTGCCGTTAAGCTCGTCAACTCTGAAACCGTCAATATTTCCACGATCATTGCTCGTTTTTAACGGAAAACTGAATTTTGCAAAACAAGTATCAGCTTCAAAAGCCAATTGAACCCTGAACTTGTCAAAAAGAGCCCCCCAGTTTTTACGTAGATCGATGTTGTCTGGCTGTTTTTTTAAGTTATGACGCATGCTGCTGTGATACTGAGCCAAACGCCAGGCGATTTGCTGATGTTGAGACAGATCTCGCTCCAGCCAGTCGCGTTGAATGCCGTTTGCCGGAATATTGCTGTTTAGGGTATAAATACGAAGTAAGCCTCTTGCAAAGGTTGTTGCTGAATAAATTTCCAGGTTTTTAACATCAAAAAGTTCGTGAATAGAATTATTGCTCATTTCTGAATTCCCGCGATTGGGAATGAGGGCAGTAATTCTGCCATCTGCACCAATCGTTTCGGTCCAATCATCAAGCCATTCTTTCCACTCCTGATTTGAATCGCCAGAGGTCATATCTCCGTTGAAGAGAACAAAATGCGGATGCAGTTTAGCAACCAGTTTATTGGCATTTATTCTCGCAGCTCTCAATTTTCGCGAATCCCCGCCACTGATAATGGAAAGTCTGCTTTCTGCATCATCGGGTAATGTGCGGAAAGAATATCTTTTGCTGTTTCCTTCGCTGTCAGAAACTACGAAATAATATACTGTGTTCGGTTTCAGATTGGACAAACGGACAAAATGGTTATTCATCCCCTTTGACTGAATTGTCCGCTGCGGCGCTATAGATTGCTGATAAAGCTTAATATTAGTATCATAATCATCGGAACTGAAATATAGGCGAGGCATTGAACCTGATGTTTGGTCCCATCCTATACAGATACTCGTTGACGGTTCATCGCGGATAATACATCTGAATCTTTCAGATTTTGCTGAGAGTTCCAGACTGAAAATTATTAAAAATATATAAAAAAATATCGCTCGCATCGTATCTTAAATTATCTATGATTTATCTGCTTTAACAAAAAGTAGAATTTATTTATGCAAAGATAACAATTCCTAAAATAAATTACCCTGATTGAAAATGGAATCTCAATCAGGGCAATGCTATAAATTCAAAACTGATAACTAACTTTGTTTAACTGCAGTAATGTTCTAAAGCTGTTTTCAAATTGGAAGCAATCATCTCAGGACTGCGGCCCTCAATATGATGACGCTCGAGAAAATGCACCAGCTTGCCGTCCTTGAAAAGGGCTACAGCAGGAGAGGAGGGAGGATAAGGCAGCATAAACTCACGGGCAGAGTCAACAGCTTCTTTATTCACACCCGCAAAAACAGTTGCCAATTGTGTAGGTTGTTTGCTGCTGCTTTGAATGGCCAATTTTACTCCGGGACGTGCGCCACCTGCAGCACAACCACATACAGAGTTAATGACAATGAGTACAGTACCTTCTTTAGGATCCAAAATTTCTTTTACTTCTGCAGCAGAAATTAAGCTTTTAAAACCAAAATCAGTGAGTTCCTTAGCCATAGGGGCTGTTAAATATTCAGGATACATATTGAAAAGTTGTTAAGAATATTTGCAAATAAAATTAATGCTCTATATTTAATGCAAATTAAGGCAGAAGGTTTATTAAATCCAAATAATAATATCAAACGACTATGAAAAAATTATTAAAAATTGCTTTCCCCTCATTTGCTTTGATGTTCAGTTTTCAGCTATTTTACAGTTGTAAGACTAATGAACTTCCGGAGCCTCAGGAATTGTCTTTTTGTGACACTGTTACAGCAAATTACACCGCTAATGTAAAGGCTATAATCGATGCAAAATGTTCAGTTGGCGGTTGTCATTTAAATGCACAGTCACCCAATCTGAATGATTATACTCAGGTATTTGGAAGCAAAGATCGAATTGGAATAAGAGCACTCGATCAGCAAACAATGCCGCCAATGGGTATGCCTGCATTGACTGCAGAGGAAGTGGCAATTTTGAATTGCTGGCGCGCAGCCGGATTTCCTCAAAACTAACCAAACCAAACAAAATCAGATTACATTATGAAAATAGCTAAAATTCTCTATACATCGGTGCTAAGTCTTGCTGCTATCGGTGGAATTCAGGCACAGTCTGAAAAAGTTTATCATACTTTTACATCAACACGCCTTATAAACAGTCACTCGACCGAAACTGTGAAAGAGGGCTATCTCGATATACGAATCACACACCGATTCGGCGATATTATGAAGGATTGGAAACCCGAAAACAGTTGGGGTAATCTTTTTGGTTTGGAAGATGCTGCCGATATTGCAGTAGGTTTCGAATATGGAATTAAAAATAATCTGATGGCAGGTATCAGCCGTACAAAAGGCGGTGCAGATATGCGTCAGCTAATGCATGGTTTTTTGAAATACCGTCCCTTGACTCAGACTGTTGACAATAAAATTCCACTGAGTTTGACTGTAGTGGGAAATGCTTCTTGGGCGACAATGAAGCGCACAGATTTTGACCCTTATAATCCGGTTTTGAGCAGTTTTAAAACCTGCGAAACTTGTAAAGGCGTTTTTGCAAACCGCTGGCGCTATGCCCTCGAAGTGCATTTTGCCCGCAAATTTAGCGAAAGAATTTCCATACAGATTTCACCGATGATGATTTGGAGAAATCTTGTCAAAATTGGCGAAAGCAATGCCCTTTTTACTGCCAATGCCGGCGCCCGTATCAAGCTCAGCAAAGGCGCTGCACTCATGCTCGACGCTAATCTTCCAATGTCTAAAACCTATTGGGGCGCAAGCCGCAGGTACCAGATACCTATTGGTATAGGTATGGAATTTGAAACGGCCGGTCACAGCTTTCAGGTCAATCTGACCAATTCCCGTGGAATTGTAGGCACAGACTATATCTCCGACACTTCATCCAACTGGACAAAAGGAGAGTTTCGTCTAGGCTTTACAATAAGCCGATTGGTGAAAATAAAAAAGACTGTGCTTGAGAATTAAAAAGGAATTTTAGCATCCTAAAAACTTAAGATATGCATAATCATAAGATTTTATATCTGGTCCTTGTCGGAATAGCCCTAATAACAGGCTTTGGAGCAATGACTTATCCCTTTACAGGATCTAAAACGGATTTAGCTCCGGATGAAAATACTCCTATTGGGGATGTTCTGAAAAAATTGGGTAAAAGCAATGCCTCGGAACTTAAAACAATAGAAGGAGCCTCTGTAGAAAAAGGCCGCGATCTTGTACACAAAGGCTATGCCATCGGGCCTGACGGTAAGAGAACTAAACAGCAGAGCAAGTTTTACGTTTGTACGACCTGTCATAATGTAGTTAAAGAATTTGAAGATCCCTCTCTTATTTCAGCCGAAATGCGATTGGATTATGCCATGAAAAATAAGGTACCTTTCCTTCAAGCCTCAGGTTTTTATGGAATTGTAAACAGGACATCATTCTATAATGATGATTATCAGGTAAAATACGAAGGAATAGATGGAATAGAAGCAGCAAATAAAGACCTGCGGGCAGCCATCCAATTCTGTTCTAAAACCTGTTCTCAGGGTCGCGAACTGGCTGATTGGGAAATTGAATCTATCCTTGCTTATTTTTGGACACTTCAATTTAAAATGGGCGATCTGAAGCTGAATGAAGCACAAAAAAAACAGATCGATTTGGCCTTTTCTGATGGGAAAGATAAGGAATCTGCAGCGAAAATTCTGGAAACCAAATATGCAGCTGCTATGCCGGCTCATATTCTGAAAATTCCAAAGTTTGTAGCCCCGGATGAGTCTGAGTATAAGAATACACAAAAATTGAAAGAAGGCAAGGCAATCTATGATCAGGGCTGTCTGCACTGTCACTTGAATAAAAAATATTCATTTTTTGGTTTGGATAATGAGTATCTTACTTTCAAAGCTATGGAGAAAGCAACAAGAAAAGAAAATTACATTTTATCTATGAATTTTTTGGTCAGGGAAGGGCTTCCGCCCCGAATGGGCAACCATTCTTACATGCCGGAATTTACGGCAGAAAAGATGAGTCCGGAACAGCTTAAAAATCTCTACTTATATGTAAGTGCACAGGCAAAAGGTAAATACAAGGAATAAAAAAACTACAGCAATCATTAGAATGCCGCAGTTTTTTTATTGATTGAAGGTACATGAAATCTTTGATTCAATTTTTTCTTGATTCAGACTTTATAATTACAACCAATTGGTATATAGACTAATAAGTATTTTACCGCAAAAAAACTTACCCATTATGAGTACTATGTGGAATATTACCGTGGCAAATAAAGGCAATTCATGGATAGACCTTTATGTAGAATTTGGACATCCGGATGCAGGCCCATTCCCTGAAGACACTACATTTGCCTTGCAATTGCTTACTTCAGAGGCTTACGGTTTTGACGATAATTATAATTATATACCTACAAGTCCTCTTGGAGAGTCTATTCCGCATGATGTTTCCTATCAGCCCTATGATTTGGAAAGTATCAAGGACAAATACATCTCAAAAGCAGTTATTTATCAGGCAGAGAATCTTCCATGGGACGAATCTGCTGCCCATGAAAAAGTAAATCAGCTTTGCCGTGATCAGGGTTTAACATCAGAAGATGATGATTGGGACGATGCTTGGGAACAGCATTGGATAGAATTTTGGGGAGATCCCGCAAATCTGCCCTGGGCCAAATACAGAATTTGGGTGACAGATCCAAAATGGATTGAACATCTTGAAGTAGGAAAGCATTTTGAGACTGCTTCCTATAGCGAGGAGGGGCCATGGTTAAATGAGAACAGATTGATTGAGTTGGAAGAGCCAACTGATGGAGCCGCCCGTAAAGCTGTTCCCGGCTTTAAAGATTCCGAAATACCTCCTCGTGACAGTTCTATGAATCCGCAACTCATCAGAAGTATGGCAGAAAGCGGTGGCGCAGTGCCCGAAACTGAACTTTCCAAAATGCTTCACACGCATGCTGAGTTTCTTGCCGGAGGGGGTGGGGGAGGCAGGTGGGAAAGACTGCATGTTTCGGGTATCCCAATCAACCTTTATTATGGAAGTTCCTCTGAAGGGGAACAGATGAAACTTTCCATGAAAAAGCTCGCTACAGACTGTAAAATCTGCAAAGGGGGTAATTTTTCATCCTGTGATATGTCAGGCGGAATTTTTGAAAATGTCGACTTCAGCGGAGCAACCTTCATTGGAGCGCTTCTCACGGATGCTTTTTTTGCAGGGGCAAATTTTGAAGGCTCACAGCTTGTCGCAGTTGATTTTACAGGATCAGATTTGACAGGGGCAAATTTCAGAGGTGCCAATCTTCGTGATGCAGATTTTGAAATTGCCAACTGTGAAGATGCTGATTTTACAGGTGCAGACCTAACTGGAGCAACCTTTAAAGGGGCTACTCTGATTGGAGTAAAACGATAAATATTAATAAATTAACAATCAAAACACAATCATGACCAAACTACTATTTTTAATGATCGGCCTCTTATTTTTCCTGGCATCCTGCAATCAGAGTACAACAACTGATAAAAAAGAAGATAATACTGAAGCTAAAGAAGAACCTAAAAAAGAAGCTGAAGCTGATAAAAGGACTAAACTCAAATTTGTAGATTTTGCTTTTGGTGATGCTGAACATTATATTTTCGAAGATGAAAAAGGCAAAATATATGAATTTGGGAAAAATGAGGATCAAAGTATAGATTTCGTCGCTGAACTTAGTGAGAAAGAAACTACATCGGAAAATCAAGGCTTTGGCCCTGATAAAAAACTTTTGGGCAAATGGTTTCTTATCAAATTTGAAACAAAGAAAATGCCTCAATATCAGGATGGTCCTGAAGCTGATGTATTGGTAATTACTTCTGCCAAAACTGTGGAATAAATAGCTGAATTCCTATTTCAGCAAATGTAA
>CAINVS010000533.1 GCA_903854205.1 uncultured Bacteroidota bacterium
GGCCGTCCAAACTTTTTGGACGGCCCTTGTTTTATTCACACTCCTAATGGAGACTAAAAGCGCATAATCTTAAGTTTTAGAAATTACTTTTTGGACGAACCCTTATGCCTTTTTAAATCCCTTTTAATAAATGTAATAGTTCAATTTAGAAAATTTTTAATGGCCGAATTAAGTTTTTCAACCCATTTATAATTTAAGCTGTATAAAATTTGCTTACCCTCCCTTTTTGCTGTAACGAGTTCACTATTTCTAAGTATTCTCAAATGTTGAGAGGTTATTGACTGTTCTAAACCAAGAGAATTGTAGATATTATTAACACTAGTTGAGGGATTTTTGTCAATATAATCTAAAATCTGTAATCTGAGTAAATGTGCAAGAGCACGCAAATGACCTGAAATTTCATCGAGATGATCTGCGTGAACCAATTCTGCTATCATCGGGTTGTTTTTAGTCTTTTTAATTAACTTCTTCATATTTGATAGGATGTTAAAATGTCTGTTATTATTCAGCAGCAGCACTTACAAATGATGCAATTTTTTCAAGTTGATTCTTGTTTAAACTATAGAAAATAAATTTCCCCTCACGAACAGAGGAAACGACACCGGCTTTACGCAAAATTGCTAAGTGTTGTGATGCTACAGATTGTTCAATTTTCATTTTCAAATAAACTTCAGTGACCGTCATTTTATTCAGGTCAGACAACAAGTTTATCATCTTTCTTCTTAGTTCATGTTCCAATGCCCTTGTTATAAGGACCATCTTTTTTAATTCGGGAAAAACAACATGTATTTCTTCTTTTGTCCCATTCAATTTGAAGGCTTCAATTTTAGATTGCTTTGCCATGGAAAGAGGTTTATTTTAAATTATTTACAATATTTCATATTAAACTATTTCAACAGGCGAATGTTCAAAAATTTAAAAATATATTTTTTTTGAATAAATTATCTTGGGCCAAAAATCTTGATTTTCTAACCTGTATCACAGTCATTATTTCCCAATCCACTTCCGCACTTCGGGGTTCGCTTCGCAACGGACTCAAATGACGGATCTGGTATTATGATTTTTTATTAGTAACTTTCATAATAATATACGAATTTGTAAATATTTTTTTTCAGCGACTTTCTAAACCCACATGATTTTCATTAAAAATCATCATATGTTTCTAACTAAACGCCAAAAATGTCTTAACTTGTTAGCGTATTTTTTTATGTAGTACATATTAATCATTACGTTAATACGTTATATAAAAATTAACATTTCGAAATCATATACATAAATCTAAATCTTCTATGAACCTGTTCTTTCCCAGGCTGCGTATTCTTATTGCCACAATAGCGCTTTTAAGCTTTTTTGAGCAAAATGCATTTGCTTCCCACTTCATGGGCTTTGATCTTACTTACAGCTGCATTGGTCCAAATCAATATCGAATTGTACTGAAGGCTTATCGGGACTGTAACGGGATTGACCTTTCAGGTACTTTCTCAGTCAATTACCGATCAGCTGCTTGCGGTGTAAATGCTACAATTACCCTTGTCCGAACCGGTTTTTCAGACATAACACCACTTTGCCCTTCCCAAAGCAGCGCCTGTAATGGCGGAAGCGGAAGTGTAGGGGTAGAGCTTCATACATATCAGGGTACGCTCACGCTTCCTCCAGGTTGCAATGACTGGATTCTTTCCAGCTCACAATGCTGCCGAAACAATATGATTACAAATCTAACAGGTCCCGGAAATAATGACATTTACGTAGAAACAAGAATAAATAATACAGTTAACCCATGTAACAGCTCGCCGGTTTTTGCCAGCGAACCTACTCCCTTTACCTGCGTAAATCAAACAGTTCGTTATCAGCAGTTGGCTACAGACCCTGACGGTGATTCACTCGTTTATTCTCTGGTAAACTGTCAGAATGCTGCTAATACTAATGTTACTTATGCCGGTGGATTCAATGGAACCAATCCTATGACTGTACCTGTAAATCTTGACCCTGTGACAGGAGAATTAACTTTTACTGCTAATACTCCACAAGTAGCTGTTATCTGTGTTCGGGTTAGAGAATTCAGAAATGGCGTATTTATTGGTGAAATTGTTCGCGATATGCAATTTGTAGTTCAGAATTGCAATAATATTTTACCCGCCGTAACAGGAGTTAATGGATCAGTTACAGTATTTGACACAGCAACTTGTGCCGGAAGTACTTTGTGCTTCGATATCAATGCATCTGATCTCAATACAGCAAATAATATAACCTTAACAGCCAACGGACTCCCTCCTGGGGCAACTTTCACAATTACTGGCACAGGGAACAACCGTATTGCTCGTTTCTGCTGGACGACAACAGTTGCAGATATCGGAACCCATGTTTTCTCTGTTAATGCTGTAGATGATGCTTGCCCTTTTCCTGGTCAAAACTCAAGGGCATTTACTATAAATATCTTACCAAATCCAAATCCGCCGGTCAATGCCGGACCTGACGTAAATATTTGTGCAGGAGGTTCCACAGTACTTACTGCAACAACTGCTGCGCTAAATGGCCAAACTTTTACTTGGACCCCATCATTGGGACTATCTACAACAAATGGCCCAGTTACTACAGCAACTCCTTTAGGAACAACCAACTATACCGTTCAATTGCAATATGCCGATGGCTGTGCCTCAACTGACGATGTTCGAGTAACTATTGCATCAGATCCTGTGGCAAATGTTTCTCCCAACACAGGAAATGTATGTGCCGGTGGAAGTTTCAGTCTTATTGGCTCAACAAATGCAGTCGGCATGAGCTTTCAATGGTTTGATCCTTCTTTGGTATCTCTCGGCACGGGTGTCGTCACAGGTACTTTTTCTTCTATTAATGTAACTGTTCCACTTACCCCCGGAACATATCCATATACAATACGGGTTACAAATCCTGTTTCAGGTTGTTCCAGCGATGCTATTGCCAACTTAGTTGTAGGTTCTCCTCCCCCACTCCCAAGCTGTGTAAATATTTATGCATCAACAACAGGTGTTGCAGGTGCAGCGGGTACACAGGCGGCGCCAACTACCTTAGCAGATGCACTTACCCGAGCACGCTGTCAAAACGCTGTCATTAAACTTGCTACAGGCACATATAATATTGATAATGCGCTTTCATTAAGCAGTTTTGTCACCATCGAAGGCGGATTTATTCAGGCATCGGCTTGGACAAAAACATCAAGTCCGGGTGCTACAACTATCAACAGAACAATTGCAAATCCGGAAGGCGTAGCCAATGCACAACGAATTGTAGCATTTTATGGCAATAGCGTTACTGACTTCCGTCTTCAGGACATAACAATAACCACTGCAAA
>CAINVS010000534.1 GCA_903854205.1 uncultured Bacteroidota bacterium
CGAAATGGCTATAGTTGCATTGGTTGCATTAGGGGCTTTAATATCCGATACGTAGTTATTGTAAATATTTGTTGATGTATTTACATTAGCACCCAATAATATACCCGCACTGGCAGGCGCAGCACCTGTAGCAGTAATATTGGTGATATTATATATCCGGTTTTTGTAAATATTGGCTGTCGTACCATAATCACTTACAATAGCCGCTACTGTAGTAGCTGTATTTCCGGAAATATTGAAAATGGTGTTGCCGTACACCTCTTTATTCGTAGGACCCGAGCCAGAACTTGCATTCAAAGCACGCACATCACCACTACCTCCTATCAAATCATTAACTGTATTGTTGTAAATATTTTCATTATAACCAAAACCAAAGTTAAAATAACCATAAGCCCCTCCAGAGGAATTGCTACTATTGTTATTGCTCATCGTGTTGTTGAACACATTGGTTGTATTCGTGTTGGCACTTGCAAAAATACAATTGAATTGCCCTGCTATACCAGTTTTGCTGTTATTGCTAACCGTATTTCCATAGATATTCACCAACAAGCAAAGTGTTGCGGAAGAACCTGCATAATGAATACAGCTGAATTGTCCCGTCCCGGATTGCGTATTGTTGCTTACCGTGTTGTTGTAAATGTTGGTGTAACTGGCAGTAGAAGTTGAAGCAATGCCTCTAAACTCTAAAGTAGTTGCAGCGGCAATGACACAATTGCTCACCACATTGTTGTAAATATTGATAGTAGAACCCGCACCTGTTCCTCCGGCAGCATTTGTAATACCATTTACAGCCCCTGTTGTGCTGGCAGATACTAATGTTATTGTATCATTATAAATATCGACATTGGCATTGGTCGCAGCGCCTATGGAAATACCGTTTAGGGCTGCCGTAGTTCCTGTACCACCGTTAATATTAGTACCAAAAACTCTTAAGTAGTTTTGATTGGTGGTTTGAATGCCCGCCGCCGCTACAGCCGCCCCACCAAAATCAGTTATTTGGCTGCGATTGCCGCTAACCGGGTCTTTACCAATCTGGTTATTTTGGTCATAAAAATCAAAAGGAGCCGCACTTGCAAAACCGTTGACCGTATAGCCGATATAAGAATTCTGAATTGTATTGCTCAGAAAGCGGTTATAAGAATTAGTTCCGCCATTAGCGGTAATCGCTAATGCTGTTAATGCAGCAGTAGTGTGATTGGCGGAGTAGATACCTGTAGAAGCCGTATTGGTTTTATTCAAGCTAATAGCACAGTTCTTTATGGTGTTAAAACTTGCTCCATTCGTCGCACTGGTCTTTAATAAGGCAAAACCCCATTCCATCTGCGTGGCAGTTGTAACATTGGCAGCATTTTCCTGTAGGCTGATTCCATCAATGCTTACATAATCGACACCGTTTAGGATAAAGATACCATCCAGCGTTCCTGTTCCTGTATGTGCAGTAATTAAAGGATTAGCACCGGCCCCCGATTTTTGAATGACTAAGGGATTCGCCGCAGTGGGTGAATTGGTGCTCATTGTTAAAACCAATGAAGCTGTCAGGGTTTCTGTATGACCTGCTGCTACATTAATGGTTGCGCCACCTATACCGACACCTGCGGTGTTCAGTGCAGTAACAGCCGCCTCTAATGTGGGATAGCTTCCGGGAACGGTTTGTACACCTGTTATTTGGGCGTATCCGCTTAATGATACTAATATGGCCAGGCATGTTAGTATTAAATTCTTTTTAAACATAAGTAGGTTTATTAGTAGTTTGGAAAAGGTTTCAGAATAAGTAATATTCATTGTTTACCCCAAAATAACAAAGGGGATTTTCAATGATGTTTCATTCCAAATAATGCATTTTAAATCCACTCCAAGAGGAAAATTAAAATGTAATAAATCTAAAAATTAATACAATGCGGCAAAATTACGTTATAATCAGGAATTTCCAAAATTGTGGATTCATTTTCAATAGAATATATGATATTTAAAAAATCACAGTAAAACCGGATTCAGCATACTCAGAAAACACATAACTATGATTAAAATACTTTTTCATTTAGTATCTAAAGCCTTATACTTGAATTAGCGTCAAATGCTCGGTAAAAAACCACAAAAATTATTGAGCTAACAGAAGCGTCAGTCTGTTATAATTTGTAAATAAGTACAAAAAGGGGCTAACCAAAAATTGGAAGCCCCTTTTATTTTTATCTTGACAATAAGATGTTCTTACTGAAGAATACTAGTTGTTACCCATGTTGCGAACAAGCATAGCTTGTACAATAATCATAGACAACTCGTCAGAAACGCTCAATTGTCCTTTGAGGTGCTCAACAATAGACTGTTCGTTAGGTGTAATGATACCGTCGATCAATACGAGGTCTGCACATACTGCGAAAACCATTTCTCTGTTTTCTGCACTGATATGAGGTGCACAGTCAGAAACTGCCTGAGCCATACTTTCATAGCCTTTGATATTGCCTTTGCACTCATCAATTAGAGCCCAAACATCAACACCATTAAACAATTTTTTCTGGAATAATGTATCATAAATGGTATCCCACTCTTCTCCTTCGATGTCACCATCTGCAGAACCTGCAGCGGCAAGAATCGTTAAAAATGCTTCCTGTTCATTGTTGATGATAGGTTTTTTAGGTTGAGTACCTGAGGCTGCGAATAACTTATCAAAGAATCCCATTGTTTAATAAAGTTTATGGTTTAAGAATGTTGTTTCGTTTTATTTCTAAATATTTATGCCACAAATCTATTATTTTTTTTGGGGCTTGTCAATTTTGAAATGTTAAAAAATTAATAAAAAATTGATCTGAGCCAATTTTTAAAATTTTGAGACTAAAATTAATTTGATAAATTAAAATTTCTTGTACTCAAATTTTGAGTTTCTCCATGATTCATATAAGTCCTGATTTCAAGACGGCCGGCAGTAGGAACAGAAACGTTATTGATAAAAAAAGTGTCAATATTGATAATGCTGTCATGAGTATGTACACCTTTAGATACCCACACTGCCAAGCTGAGTGTATCATAGGCATACAGTTCGTATCCATGCATCTCGCCGGCCCTTAAGAGGATTTCAGCTCGAATGCGGACTGTGTCATTTTTTAAAAAAATCTGACCCTCTGCCGGGCTTAAAATATTCAGTTCAAAATCCGGTAAAGGATGATCTTTTCTACAGGAGCCTGCAATGAAAATAAGCAAAAATCCTAAAATGTATTTATACATGTTAATAGTGTAATGATTAAAAAAGGAAAAGAACTCTGCTTTGAATTTGCAAGCCACCTTTAATGTTTCCTTCTCCAAGGTTTTGATAAATTGGATGTTGTGTGGAAAATCCTATTGCCCAGGTTTTTAGAAAACATTCTGCCCCTATACCTGCAGAAAAGGCTTGCCCACCCGTAAAATCCTGTTTATACCCCAATTTACTGTCTGCATTTCTATGTTCGAAACTCAGATTCAGATAAGGTACAAACATGGCAGCTTTGTAGCGATAACGAAATAGGAACTGCATTCCGGCGCTCAATCTGTCTCCAAAACGATAAGCACCCTTTAAGGCAGTGGTATTCAGTTTATAATTTAATTCGGTATTTAAACCTACTTTGCGGTACTGAAGGGTATAAATCAGGTTCAGCGGAATATCGAAAGAACCGCTTCCCGGTTGCATACCTGCGGGTAAATCATAGTTCCCGTCCTGCAATTGGTATTTACCCGTTGGAAGTTTTAGACCGGCACCGCCAAAAAGAATGTGTCGCAATTTATAAGATGCACTGTCACTGCTGTTCAGTAACTGAACCTGAAGCATCAATTGAGCATCCCCCAATCCGAGAGCTGCATATTTAGAACTGTTTTCCTTCTGAATATTATAAGCAATCGGCAGCGAAGCATAGAGCTGTAATTTGTTTTTTGCAAAACCGTATCTTCCCCAAAGATCTGCCTGTTGGTAAAAATTTTCAGCTTGAGTACTTTCTTCTGAAGCAAATAGGGCCGGATGGGTTACACGGTAATGCCGGTATTGATATCGAATGCCAAAAAAACGGGATTTGTAGGAAGGAAGCAGGCCAAATACATTGTCGCCTGATCCTCCGCAGACATCGCATGCCTGCAAATTAATGAGAGGCATAACTGTTAATGATAACAGTAATGCTGAAATAAAAATGGA
>CAINVS010000535.1 GCA_903854205.1 uncultured Bacteroidota bacterium
CTGCTTTTAGCTTGAATTCCCTGTCAAATTTTCTTCTTTCCATTGTTGTTTTATTAACTTTTGTGCAAGATAGTTTTTTTGACTTAACTTAGCGTCCACTCAAAGATATAAACTCCAAAGACTCCGTAGGAGTCTGAAAAGCCCCTCTTTTTAGATGAGCTTTGCTCATTGGAGATAGGGGTTTGGGGTGAGTACCTTTTAAACTGAATAAAACTCACTAAAAGTTAGCAATTCAATTCTATGACTTAGTTATCTCTAGATTCTGAGATTAACAAAAAAGCCGCTCCTTATGGAACGGCTTTTAAGCTTATAAGATAATTTGAATTATCTGAAAAGAGTAACCTGACCACGGATTGTATAAATGGTAGGATCGCCCGGAATGCGGTAAGAGAATACAAAAATGTAAATATCTCTTGGTTGTTGCACGCCATTAAAGTTTCCATCCCAACCATCTACTGCATCTTGTTGGTTTTCTGCTTTGTAGACAATCTGACCCCAACGGTTATAAATCATGAAGTCAAGTATTTCAACATTAGTAGTAGGATAAGGAGTAGGGCGGAACATATCGTTCACCCCGTCCCCATTTGGTGAGAACGCCTCAGGAAGACCCGTGAAATCAATAGATTCCAAAACCAATGTTAGAGTATCGTATGACTGACATACGCCATTATCAGCAGTTACTATAAAGACATAAGTGCTATCTGTCAATGTATTGATGGAAGAAGTCTGAGCCGTATTGGGGGAAGTCACGTTGACTGCAGGAGTCCAGGTATAATTAACACCAAGTTCAGGAGTAATAGTACCGGCACTCATAGGCGCAGTAAGACCTGTAAAAATACTATCCAGCACTATACCCGGAATAGTCCCAATAAATGCATCTAGATTAGGTATTGAATAGCTGACACTGTCAGAAGTAGTACATCCTTCTCCATCTGTAATAGTTACGGCATAACTACCGGGCGCTACACCACTTATTTGCGATGTTGTGTCACCTGTACTCCATTCAAAGCTGTAAGAAGTTGCCCAACCGCCATTAGGTGCAGCTATGAAGCCACCACAGTTAACAACTCCTGCATTTGCTTGTAAAGGTGACGATTCAAGAATAGTTACAGAAACTGTTCTATCATCATCAGCACAAATTGTTGAACCGATTAGAGAAACAGTTACAGTGTAAGTTCCGGCAGACAAACCGCTTACGTTTTGAGTAACTGCTCCATTTGACCAAAGGTAATTAATAGTGCCGCCACCAAATGTAGATGTATCAATATTGATATAACCGTTAGAGGCGCCATTACAGATTCTACCTTCATAATCAACAACCGAAATGGATAGTCCGCCTGAAGACAATGTGTAAGAAGCTGTATCCTGACAGCCGCTAAAACCGACTACAGTTACACTGTAAGTGCCTGCTCCTAATCCGGTAATGTTTCCTGTTGTAGCTCCATTGCTCCAAAAATAATTGTACCCTATATCACCGCTAACGGTAAGGGCAATAGACCCATTATTGTTAAAATTACAGTCAGGGTTGGTAACAACAGCTGCGTCAATTTGAATTTGTGCACCTGCTACAGTGAAGGTGTCAATAAATACACAACCTGAAGTATCAGTAACAGTTATAAAATAGTTACCCGCAACTAGATTTTGTACAGAGAGGACATCACTGGCAATAACCAATCCAAGCTGATTCGCCCATACATAGCTAAGAGAACCAGGACCACCGGGTATAGGATTACCAGCCATGCTCTGAACAGATAGAATAGTAGCGTTTCCATTGCCCGGACAGCCGGAAGAAGGATTAACAACTAAAGATACAAATGGAGCCTGTGCAAAAGGACCGAAAACATTGATATTGCTAACAGTATCTCTACAGCCTTGGTTGTCAATAACTACTGCATTGTAATTGCCCATTGGAAGTCCAATAGCTGTAGTAGTTGTTTGTGCAGAAGCATCACTCCAAATATAATTATAAGGAGCAGTACCACCAACTTGAGTAACAGTTGCAGAACCGTCAGATGTGTTCCAACAGGAAGTAAGTGTTGTAGCTACTAAATTAGACTCCAAAAGTATAGGTTGAGTCAATGTTACGGTATCGGATGTAGCTACACAGCCAAAAGCATCCTGACCATAAACGTAGTAAGAACCAATTGCTAAGCTGTCAAAAACAATAGTACCTGTAGCACTGATTGAAGGGCCTTCAACTGTAAGACCATTCACTGCATTGAACAGGGTCATTGTATAATTTGGACCCTCATCTCCCTGAGTTGCCAGGAAGGTGATAGTACCGTTATTGCTTTCAAAACAACTCAAATTTGTAAATGCAGTTGAGTTGATCTGTGTAGGATTAACACAGGGTGTAGTGCAACAAGTTTGCAATGTAGCAGCATTTGTTGGACAAAGACCTGCAGCTCCATTAGCACGAACTTGAATCTGGAAACAGTCGCCATTTGTGAAACCTGTCAACAGAAGACTATCCTGAGAAAGAGGCACACTAATAAAGTTTACACCGGAGTCAATACTGTAAGACCAACCGGTTGCACCAACTGATCCACCCCATTCAAAAAGAATTTCACTAGGATAGTTAACTGGGTTTCCGCAATTGACAATTGGTGCCGGAATATTTGAATTAACAACAATAACTGATGAGTCTCTCATAACACAATTGCCTTCTGAAATGTCAACATAATAAGTTATGTTTCCGGAAGGAAAGACAATAGGATTTCTAATTGTATCGTTAGAGATCAAAGTATTAGGTGTCCATTGATAAGTGATAGGGGCAAAAATTGCATTAGGAACAGGTACGAAACGCCATCCTTCAGTTGTTGGAATAGAAAAGTTTTGGCCATTTCTGCCGGGGACAGACTCACCGAAAGTGCCTGCAGAACTTTCAATACCCATTGTCATCAGGTCAAATGTGCCAGGAGGAGTCATTGGGCTGATAAAAATGTCAATAATATTGGTTGTTTCGTGCAAAACAATTTGTCCGGTAACAGTTCCACCACCACCGAAGAAGGCAACTGAATTGTAATTAACAGCCAAACGACGGTTTGGCGCGATACCTGTTGTAAAATATGTAACTGTACCGCCTGTGCCGGGATTCAAGTCCTCCCAAAGTAGCGCAATTAAATTATCAGGGTCTGTTGCATTTGGCAATACACCACCTGAACAGCAACCGCTTGCAAAGGAACCTAAATCAAAAGTTATAAAACCATTTGAACCTGCCAAGAACTGAGTGTATGGAGTACAGTAAAAATTGAAAGTAAATCCAATAGGCAAAGCAGTCGACAAACAGTCATCGCAAACCAAACCTGTATTTGTTCCTGTACCTGCAATTGGCGCATAAGGGATATTAGAAAGTGTATAATCGTCACAAATAGGATTGAAGATGATAAACGTATCTGAAAGAACTGCACTCAGTTGAATGGTGTCACCCGGACAGATTGTATCTATTGCAGGAGTTGCTATCGGTGAACCTGGATTGAAATAAACTTCTACAGTGTCGCGGCCTACACATGCACCATAAGCATACTGTACAATATAGCTTGCTGAATCACCTGCGCTACCTGCAATCTGACCAATCGGATTGTTGATGGTTGTACTGCTCAGGTCATTAACACGGGTTGTAGGAATGCCTGACCAACTGTAAATCCCATTTACGAGATTGATGCCAGGGCCGGTAATGGAAGTACTAAACTGAACGGCAGTTGGCAGACCATTTTGGCAGAGTGTTGAATCATTAGTAGCTACCAAAAGGTTTAGAGGGAGATTGACCATGCTGATAACAACCGTATCGGCAGTAATGCAGGATGCTCCTGTAATAGGGTCTGGGGTAGTAATAAATTGGACAGCTACCCTAATTTGATCGCCTGGCACTGTAGTGCCGGGTACAGAAATAGTTGGATTGTTTATTAAAGGGTTGCTTATTACTGAAGGTGGCCCGGATATCTGTACCCAGTTATATGTTCCTGGAACTGAGGCATTCGATGTTGAGAAAGTTTGTGCGCCCAATTGTATTGTTTGGGCAATACCAGCGCAAATAGCAGTATCACTCGCTACAATATTGACACCGGGAATTATCACATTAAAGCCCAAATATACTGGTAGTGGAATTGGGCAGGCATTGTCAGTGATAACAATTGTAAAACCATTTACACCCAAAGGAGCATCGCAGGTTCGGATACGTATATATAGGTCAAGCGTGTCTCTTCGATTAGGAATCGGGTAAACAGGAAATACTACTACGTTTGATGGACCGAAAACTGTTCCGATGTTCGATTGAATTGGGTCTAGAGTGAGCGTGTCTCCATCGGGATCGCTTGCATGAATAACAAAATCGAGGTCAGTACACTGACATACAACAAAAGAACGTGTGATTGGATCGAAAGTACCACCGGCACTAACTACGGGCGAAGACCCGGATACAGAAGTGTTGGTACAGTTAGGTAAAACTACAACCTGAATATCCCTCATCGTAACACCGATAGTGTCTCCGTTGCGGATTTCATAAACTCGAACGGCTGCAATGGCAGTTTGTGCACCGCTGGGTGTGAATGTCATCTGTCCTGTATTATTGTTAAACTGCATACTGGCTGCCGGAGTAGTAAAGAATGGCTGAGTGGGAGTAGCTCCACCTGTGAAAGTATAAAAGGTGGTTGCACTTGTTTCCATTGGGCTTATCATTGAGTAAATGAGTGTATCTCCATCTACGTCAATTGCTCCGTGGTTAAACGAGAATTGCTGCCCTGCACAAATGTAAGGTGTAGGCAAAGAGGTAAATCTTGCCGAATTATTACATATCCCATTAGTATTATTGATTCGAGTTTCGATATACATGCTGTTTGCTACACCGTTGGTTATATTGCCGTTTCGGCAACAGGTAGTCCAACTGATTGTCCACATGTCGCAGGCAGCAGGCAAAGTAATAATACCTGTATACTCATAAACCTGTGTGCCCTGAATAGCGCCATTTATGTTTGCACATGTAGTAGTTGGCAACTGAGATGGGCAAACAGGTGTAATTTCTACGCCAAAACGTGCACCCGGTTGTAGGGTAACGTTGAAAGATGTCCCACAGCCGGGTGCGCTGACAGTTGTGAATAGGTTGGCGTCCATAGAGATGCCGCTACAGTCACGATATAAGGCAAAAGTAACCTGGTATTGGTTATTGCCTAAGCAAGTGTAATAGGCATCCCCTCCAACAATATGTGATGCCATTGTAACCTGTACACCAAATATTGTTAGGAATAATGGCAATAAAATTGCCCATTTTGTAAGTCTAGATGATCGAATCATTTTCCTGAGTAAATTTTTTAGTTTCCAAGGTTAATACATCAACTATTTTTAAATAATCAATTTTAAGTTCTGTATTTATTGCTAAAAGTAACAACAAATTTAGCATTTTAATAACAAAAGCTTAAAATACTCAAAAAAAATAGTTTGATAAATTATCAGTGAAAGTTAATACTTTAGAACTTTCTTAAATTTAACAGTATTTTTTCCAAAAACGCTGCCTAGTGTTACAATATGCAACAAATTAGTTAACTTTGGTCTTTCGATTTTTTGAAAAATTATTCTTATTATTGAACTATGAAAATTCTTGAAATATTAGCCGAAATAGGAAATTTTTACTACGAGCATACGGGCTGGCCTGAATTGTTAATGCCTCTTGTTGCAGGTATAATAGGATGGGGTACAAATGTACTGGCATTAAAAATGACATTTTATCCTTTAGAATACGTCGGTTTTAAATGGAGGGGTTACAATATTTTCGGCTGGCAGGGTATTGTTCCCGAAAAAGCAGGAAAAATGGCTTCAAAGTCAGTAGATATGATAACTTCCAAGCTAATAGATATAGAGGAAACTTTTGCAAGGATAAATCCAAAAGTGGTAGCGAAAGAAATGGAACCCCGAATGCTGGAGCTCACCCGTCAGATTTTTGAAGAAGCCCTTTCAAAAGAAGTTCCTATGTGGAAACTTTTGACGGCGAAACAAAAAGACCTCATTTTTCAAAGGGCAGCAAAAGAAATTCCAAAAGTAACTGAGGAAGTTATGGAGGAAGTAAAAACTAACATAACTGAGATATTTAATCTTAAGAAAATGGCTGTCGATCAGCTAATGGAAAATAAGAATCTTTTGAACAAAATCTTTTTGGATGTCGGCCATAAAGAGTTTAAGTTCATAGAAATTTCCGGATTCTATTTTGGGGCATTTTTTGGAATTATACAGGCGCTAATTTATATACCCTTCCCCTATTGGTGGATGTTACCACTTGGTGGACTAATTGTAGGTTATCTTACCAATTGGCTGGCACTGAAACTTATCTTCAATCCGGTAGAACCCCGTTATTTTTTAGGAATTAAGTTTCAAGGACTCTTTATTAAGCGTCAAAAAGAGGTTTCAAAAGGTTATTCCAGAATAATTGCTGAAAATATAATGACAATGCCCAAAGTTTTTGATGCCATTTTTAATGGCCCTGCATCAGATAATCTTGTGCAGATTATTGAAAGACATGTTAATGAGGGCATAGACAATACAGCCGGTTATTCCAGTGCGTTGATTAGAATTACTTCAGGATCAGAAAGTTATGACCGTGTGAAAAATATTGCTTGCAAAAGACTTATGGAAGAAATTCCTGAACATATTCATATAGTGTTCGATTATGCAAAACAGGCTTTAGACATTGAACATACTTTAAATGATAAAATGTCTGAACTTCCTCCAAATGAATTTGTCGGATTCCTAAGGCCTGTTTTTCAGGAGGATGAGTGGAAACTAATTGTTGTAGGGGCTATTCTTGGTATGTTAGCAGGTTTTCTCCAAATTCCAATTTCTTAATTTTTTTTTTAATAATAGTATAGTACAGAGACTTCGTTTTTTACCGCGGTCTTTCCAACCATATTATTGATTTTAGCGTCCAACTGATAATTTTTCAACAATTTTTACAATAGCTGATGAAGTAGCACGAAGATCCCCTATTCACTTATTGCATATTTCGATTAAAATAAAGCCATGATTGAAGAACTACAAAAAATTACTGATAAGGAATTGGTTTTACATTGTGTTAACCATGACAGGCGCTATCAGGAAATTCTGTACAGGCTACATGCAGATGACATGTACAGCGTAGCATTGATATACTGTGAAAGTGAACAGGATGCCTGTGATGTTTTACAGGAATCATTTATCAAAGTTTTTAAAAGACTTGACACTTTTAAATTTGAATGCCCACTGAAAGCCTGGATCCGTAAAATTATCGTAAATACTGCACTGGACCATTACAGAAAACGGAAAAGAGAGCAGGAAAATGCCTTGAATTATATGCAGGCAATTGAAGTTGAAGTTGATGATATTGTACCAACTCTCAATGCCAATGAACTGCTTAACATGATGAAACAATTGCCATTAAAAGCAGCAATGGTGCTTAAACTTTTTGCAATTGAAGGTTATGCCCACAAAGAAATAGCTGATATGCTAAACATTACAGAGGGCACATCAAAATCACAACTCAACCGTGCCCGATTATTATTGAAAACTTTGATCTACGAAATGAATGGAACACACTGATCCAAATAAAGACAATCTAATTTGGTATATAAATGAAAAATTGAATACCTTTCATTGCCCGGCTCCAAAAGAGCTCTGGGATGGGATTGCCCATGATTTGGATATAGATTCAGACAATATCGATAATCATTTGAAAGATGCTGCAGGTAATGTTCAGTCAATAGCACCTGCCTTTCTATGGAATTCAATTGAAGAGCAGTTGCATGGATTTGAGGCCGCAAATGATGATAAGATTCTTGACGATAAAATAAAATCTTCATACCATATCAATGCAAAGGCACCTGAAACGTTTTGGTACGGTATTGAACAACAGCTTAATATAGACAAAATTTGGGAGAATATGACTCCCGAGCTTAATACACTGCGAAGCAGATATGTTTGGAGAAAAAGGTTGCAGTACTTGTCTATTGCTGCAATGCTTCTTTTGCTCATCAGGGGCTGTAGTTTTGATTCGTGGATGCCTGAATTTGGCCAACAAACGGCTAGACTTGAATGGAAAAAGCAAAATGAAAGAACTCAGAAATCTGCAGATAGACTTAATTCATTTGATAATAATTCCCAACTTAATACTTCAGAAGATACACATAATCAAAATTTTGCAAATTTTGACAGGTATAATAACCATGTTAGGTTACAAGGCAAAATCAAGAAAACAGCTGAAAAGTTTTTTTCACCGCTCAATGATAAATTTTTCGAGTTCAACTTGAAAAAAATAATAGGAAAACACAATTTTACTGGCGTAACTTCATTTGATTCTTCCTTAACAAATGATCAAAATATTATTTTATCATCCAATAGCTTAGAAACTAAAGTTGCAGATTTAACGGATCATACTGATTATGAATTTGGTTCAGCGCCACTTTTTTCTGAAATGAAAAAGAAATTAAAGATTTCAAAAATTATAAGTTATGAAATAGGACTTATAGGCTTAGTAAATCAGGCAGTTTTTGTTAACGATTTTAATACGAAAAAACTTTCATCTTTCAGCAAAACTCCGGTTAGATCATATTCACCGCTAACCTTTAGTTACGGACTTCAGGTTGGGTTAAATTTTGCAAAAAATCATTCACTTATTGCTGAACTTTGGTTTTCATCTAAAATTAGAAAGGTTTACAGTTATAGTTTTAACGGTAGAAATATTACAGATGAAATCGATTTGGAATATGTGAAAATGAGTATATCTTATAGACCAAGCATTTTACGTTATGGGCGGAGTAAAAACAATAAAATAATAGCAACTTTAGGGGTCTACTTGTCAAATCTTCAGCAGTTAAGTCGTAATAATCTGTTACAATTCAGGCCTATTGCAATTCCGGAAATTCATAGTTGGGATTCAGGCGTCTTAGTTGCGTTTGGTCAACAACACAGTATTTCAAAAAGCATAACATTTGAATATGGTGTAAGAAGTGAAATTGGTTTTGCCGGAATTTTTGATCTTCCAAAATCTAATAGATACTTCAATAGCAGCAATATATTTGGGGTTGGAGGATATGCAGCTTTAAGATATAAATTCTAAATACATAATCATAAGTACTAATATTTAACAGAAAGTCTTTAAAGTTTTTTTATTCATATAATTTCGATTCATTCAAAAATTCGCTAAACAGGAAAATCTCCAATCCTTGATATGTGTTTTTAGGTTTGTTTTCATGTGTAAATATAAATCGTTAATGAATTAAAGTTATTTTTGGGGAGTTGACCCATAGAAAAAGGCAAGTCATTTTTCAATGGCCTGCCTTTTATAATTTTATAATATTTCTAATCTCTTTTTATAGCTTCAAGTTCTTTTTTCTTTTCATCAATTTGTTTTTGAATTTCCAGTAATTCATCCTGTTTGGCTTTAAGAGCAGCCTTTGATTTTTTTGTTTCCTCGGCAACTTTGGTTTTTACAGCTTCGAGTTCTAATGCCAGGCTATCCTTTGCAATATTATTTTCATCCTGAACGCGTTTCACTTCTTCTGCGGCCTTTTTCTTAGCTTCTGCCACTTCCAAACTGCCCTTTTCTTTAGTAGAGCTTATCAGATTGCTGACACTATTGATGTTAGAACTGAGTGAATCTTTAATAACTCTTATTTTTTCCTCTGCATCTTTTTTGAATTTAACAATCTCGAAGGCGCCTTTTTCCTTTACAGCAGCAATTTGATTGGCCACATCTTCTTTGGTAATTAAGAGTTTTTCTGTTTCTTCTTTTTGTAGATTAACAGTTTTTATTCTAGTCTCTTCAATGACTTTAGCGGCATCCTGTTTAGTTTTTGAAACTTCTGAAGCTGCACTTTCTTTGGCTTGTGCTATTTCATTCATTGTTTTTTGACGCTCAAGAGCAGCGGTTTCTTTATCTTTTCTTACCGATTCGGCTAACAGTTCTTTAATTTTTGCCTGTTCTTGAGCAGCATCCTGTTTAGATTTTGCTACTGATTCAGCTGATTCCCGACGAATTTTAGCTTCTTTTTCTTTGATGGAGGCAATTTCTGTAAGTGCAGCTTCCTGAGTCAAAATAACATCCTGTGCAGCTTTTTCTTTTACATCTGTCATTTGAGAAGTTGACATTTTGCTTATTTCAGCAGCTTTTTTTCGGGTTTCTTCGATACTCTTTGCAGCCTCCTCCTGGATTTCTTTCATGCGTTTTACAGATTCATCTTGTGAAAGCTTAACATCTTCAGAGAATTTTATTCTGGCAGCCTCAGCATCTTTTAGAGCTGACTGTGCCTTTTCTAATGCATCTTGCTGTGCTTTGGCAATTTCATCAGTCGCACGTTGCTTAGCATTGGCAATATCTTCTACACTAGCTTTTTTAATTTCTGATTCTTTCTGTTTTGATTCCTCAATTCTTGAAGCAATTTCTTTTTGAATTTTTTCTAATTCTTCTTGAGCTTTAGCCTTTGCTGTAACTACTTCCTGGGCTATATTTTGTTTAGCTTTGTCGGCATCCTCTTTGGCTTTCTTAACTTCTTCGGTCGATAGCTCCCTTGAAGCCAATGCCTCTAATGCAGCTTTTTCTTTTGCAGCAGCCAATTCCTCAGCAGTCATGGATTTTTCTTTATTTGCAGCCTCTTTTGCAGTAATTACACTTGCATTGATTTTGGCAATTTCCTCTGCGGCACGTTTACGTTCCTCTGTTACTTTTGTGTTAATAGCTTCTTTTTCCTCAGCTGCTCTTTTCAATGCATCAGATATTTGAGAACTCACACTTACCATAGTCACATTTAAGCTATCTCTAATGCTTCTAATTTTATACTCAGAGTCTTTTTGCGTTTTCACAACTTCCAGTGAAGCTTTTTCTTTGGCCTCAACTATTGTATTGCTGATTTTGTCTATTGTAGCATTAAGAGAATCATTCATGGTTTTTATTTTCTCTTCGACACCTTTTTTGGATTTTGCTATCTCTAAGGCTGCATTTTCTTTGGCTGCGACAATTTGAGCCGTCACATCACCTTGAATTTTGATAAGTTTTTCGGTTTCTTCTTTTTGAAACATTACCGTTTTGTTTCTTGCTTCCTCAATTAATTTTGCAGATTCCTGTTGGTTTTTAGATACTTCCAAAGCAGCGCTTTCTTTGGAAGCGGCAATATCATTGAAAGATTTTTGGCGTTCTAAGGCTGCAGTTTCCTTGTCTTTGAGTACGGATTCAGCTAATTGTTCCCTCAATTTAGCCTGTTCCTGAGCTGCATCCTGTTTTGCTTTGGCAATAGCAGCTGCAGATTCCTGCTTAACTTTGGACTCATTTTCCTTGATTGAAGTAATTTCTTTAACTGCATTTTCTTGAGCCATCAATACTTCTTGAGCGGCAATGTCTTTTGATTCAGCCATTTCCTCGTCAGACATTTTAACTACTTCAGCAGCTTTTTTTCTTGATTCTTCAATTCTTTTTGAAGCATCAGTCTGAATTTCTTTCATTCTTTTTGCTGCTTCATCTTGAGAAAGTTTTATCTCTTCAGAGTATTTCTGCATCGCTGCTTCTCCATCTTTACTTGCTTGTAAAGCTTTTGATGCGGCCTCCTGTTGTGCTTTTGAAATTTCTTCAGCAGCACGGTTTTTGGCATTTGCAACATCCTGAGCAGAGGCCTTTTTAACCTCGATTTCCTTTAGTTTTGTTTCTTCAATACGCAGACTGATATCCTTTTGTATTTTTTCCAATTCTTCTTGAGCCTTAGTTTTGGCCACAGCAATTTCATTTGCAAATTTCTGTTTTGCAATTTCTGCTTCTTCTTTCGCTTTCTTCATTTCTTCTGCTGAAATCTCTTTTGAAATAA
>CAINVS010000536.1 GCA_903854205.1 uncultured Bacteroidota bacterium
CATTTTTTATGTTTTTTATATTTTTTATGTTTTTTTATTTATTCTAATCGCACAACGGGTACTGTCGCATTATTTCTATTTTAGAAGGTTAGAAATTTCATTACTCTTCAAAAGTCATTAAATCATAAATTGCTATTGGGATTATAATTATATTTTAAAAAAAAATAAAATATCACGTTTAAATCCTTATCAATCAGGTATATCAGACTCAAAGCCAATACCGATTATCCCGTCTTTTAATAAATCTTCGCTATAATGCATATAGAGCTCTTTGCTGTTAGAAGGTTGAGTATTCCAAAATAAATTTCTATTCTCTTTGTCTTGAATAATTCCAAGTGTGAACCACTTCTTTATCAAATTATTTGCAGCAATACGTCCCTTTGTAACAATAGCTATTCTGTACGATTTCCCATGATCAAAATAGACCCATTTGTAATGAGCATATTCATTATTTACTTTTATTGACATTCTCACTGTGTCCGGTGAAATTGTATCAAGTTTAAAATTCTGTCCGGCTAACTCCCCTTTTTGAAAATTTTTCAATTCATTCTCAAAGGTTGCACCAAGTCTGAACTCAATTTGAGCATAGACCTGAATTGATGAGAGAATCAGACAAAGGATTAAAAATAGTTTTTTCATAATTATATTTTTTTAATGATAAAAAGGGCGGCTTTCACCGCCCAAAACATGGATGTAACACAAAAGTATTGATGCGCGTTAATTTCCTTCCCAAAAACTGATCACTGTCACTAATCCTTTGTCAGTTGTAATTATATATACATTACCGGTACTGTAATCTTTCCATTTCATATTTCCAATTGAAACATACTGCCTGTTAAATGATTTTACCCATGCATTAACTTCTTCAACGGGTTCAATTATTTTCTTTTCAATAGAATACCCTTTGTCATTGAAATAATATACCTCAACAAATTCATAAGTATTACCTGATAAATTTTGAGCTTCTTTTTCGTAATAAATATACTCAAGGTTACCATCTGTAGTTTTTCCTGATTTGTAATTCCATCCCAATTTGCCGGCTATATCACTTTTTGTAAGGCCAAATTGTGCTTGTAAAGGTGTCGAAAGAACAAACATTGTAAGCAACAATACATTAATAAGTCTGAAATAGATTTTAGTTACCATAATTTTGAAATTTATTTATTAATAAGTACTTTCTGTATACTCCCAGCGCTGATAGAGGCTGTTATATTTATGGTGTCCAACTTTATTGCCTCTGGAATCAAAAACATCATAGCGCTGATATAGCTCATTCCATTTCTTTGATCCGGTTTGGTTTCCACTGGAATTATATTTGTCAGTTCTATTGTATAAAGAATTTTCCTGCTCGTAACCTTTCAGATTCCCTCTGGAATCATACTCCTCAGTTCTATTATAAAGATTATTCTTTTGTTCATACTTTAACATATTTCCCCTGGCATCATAATACTCGACTCTATTATAAAGAGTATTTTCTTTTGCATAACCAATCATATTCCCCCTGTCATCAAAAAATTCTGTTCTTTGATAGAGGCTGTTATACTTTTGGGTTGTTTGTGCTTGTGTGGCAATTGCTGTCAGTGTCATCACAATCATTATGACTATTTTTCTCATTATACTTTTTATTAAAAAAATAATATGCTTACTCTATATGGTTTTCAGCAATCCCAGGTTCTTGAAAAACTAATTATGATTTTAATTTAATATCAGCCACTTGCAGATCTTCAATATTTGAATTCAATATTATATTTGTCCCATCATTCCAAATATTCCAAAACCAAGCCTAAATATAAAACCTTGAAATACAGCAATATTCAAATTGAAAGTTTGTCAAAAATTGACAACGGATATCCATTTTTGACAAATGACATTAAAATGCCTGTCTGCCGAGCGGCAGAAACAGTCTAGTGTTGATAATATAATAGGTTCTTGAAATATTTAGCTTATAAAATAAGCTGCCGAAGGAGTTTTTTAAAACGCTGACTTTGCCAGGCTTTCTGCAAAATTAGCATATCCTTATTTTTGAACCATTTAAATAAATAAAACGGGCAAGCATTGATGAATTCTAAGAATGAAATTATATAATTCATCTTATTTTAAAATCCTCAAATCAACACAAACTTCGGCTCCTCCCTGCTGCAATGTCTCGACCACATACTCAGTGTATTGGCTCCTATGTCTTTCATGACAAATAAATCGCCTTCTTCCAATTTTGGAAGTTCCAAATCGTAATAGAGATAATCGCCTGCGAAGCAGAGCGGTCCGGCAATATTGTATTTTGCAAAGTTTGGTTCTGCAGTTTTACCAAAAACAAAATAGGGATAATTTATGGGAAGGCTGGAGTACACCTTTCTGAGAAAAAGATCAGCTCCAAAATGGATAAAGGCAGAGTGCGGGATATCTTTCAGCTCCGATTCCAACACATATTCTATGCGCGAAACAGCAAAACTGTTCTGTTTGTGCACAAAGGCGCCGTACTCGGTGATCACTTCAAAATTATTAAAAAGATTGGTTTCACTTTTTAGTTTATCAACAAATTCAGCTACACTAAAATCGCCTGTTTCGGATTCAAAATGAATTCCGCCGCCTATATCTATCCAGTCAATTCGGCTGTTTATGACATTTTTAGCTCTTTTTAAATTGATTTTTTCGGCCAAATTAACAATCATTTTTACAGCTTCAACATTGCCCGAAAAATCGCGGATTCCTGAACCGATGTGCATGTGCAGGCCGGTAACAGCGGGGCATTGGAGTGCTGCAGCTATTATTTCATTTTCTTTGAGAATTGATACACCAAATTTGGAATTTTTTCGCACGACATCAAAAAATTCAGGTGCATCTGTCTGCACAAGCGGATTGATACGAATGCCCAGATTACCGCTGAAATTAGTTGGAATTCGGTCCAATTCCTGCAATGAATTAACATTGAGATAAATTCCCTGCACATGTTCATGACAATACTGTATTTCTTCACGAGTTTTAACGGGCGAATCAAAGACAATTTTATGGGCCGGACAACCGGCAGCAACTGCCATTTTCACCTCTTCGAGAGAAGCAGCTTCCAAACCGAATCCAAAATCAACTATGGATTTCAGCACTTCAGGATGCGACTGTGCCTTTATTGCTACAGCATGAAGTACGTCTGCCGGAAAACAACGATGCAGGATAGAAAGCCTATCCTGCAACATTTCTTTGACATAAAAGATAGCCGATTTTTCTGATTTTTCAATCAGACCCGCACTTATTGCCTTCTTATAAATCTGTTCTATTTCAGAATTAGGGAGCTGTTTCAAAACCTGCTGATTTTGTCTTTAATAATTTTAATCAGATCCAAATCATCTTTAAATTCCATTTCATTATTTTCGTGGAATTTACGAATATTCATCGAGCCGATTGCCAGACGCAGGAATGATTTGTCACCATATACAACTGGCTGTCCCATAAATACTTTTTCAAAATCATAACTGCCGCCGAAGTTGTCAGAAACAATTGATTTGAATAGTTTGGTCAAATCTTCATTATTAAAATAACGCCCGTCCTTTTTTATTCGGAAAGAAATAATGGTCTTATTGGTGCGAAACTGATCGGGCATCAGTTCAAATTCTTCGTTTTCTTCCAGATTTTTTCTGATAAGATCACTCCAACGGTCAATCACCACATTCACCTCATCCTCAGGAATCTCTTGGAATTTGGTGCGTTCATGAAGGAAACAGGCCCAGCGAAGATGCAGACCGATATTTTGACGATAAGGCAAACCTGTTTTATCACGTATTGACTCCGGAAAATCGTAAGCCGACATGAGGTCTTTGAACATGGGCACCACATCAAAATTGCCGGTTTCCAGTTTCTTCATCATATCTTTATGAACCAGCAGCGCGCCGCAGAAAGGCGGTGCCTGATAGAATTTGGAACCTGTTATCATCACACAGCCGTTTTTATCCAAAATGCTGTGAATCGTAGAAAGGTCATGTCTGAATTGACAGAGATCCACATTCCAAATAATATCTTTTCTGTCGAAATGATTCATCATTTCCAAATTATCCTGTATGCCTGATTTTGAGCCGTAAACCAAACTTCCGATGATGGAATAATTGGGGTGTCGTTCTATCTGTTCGGCAATATAGGCTTCATGGTTGATGATATTGCCATCCACATCGCGGGCATCAAGATGCAATACCTTTATATTGAAGCAGGGACAAACCTTTTGACCTCTAGGCACTGCCTCTTCAAACTGATTGAAATTGGCATAATACTCACCGCGGACGGCAAAAAGGGTACCTGATCCCAATTCCTCAGGACAGGATAAAATATTGAGAATTGGTTTATCAGGATAGAGAATAGTAGAGAAAATGACCGGAAAATAAACACGATCGGTACCTGATGGTCCGTAAAAAATCTCGAATTTATCTTCACCTGGATAATTAAGCAGCTTTTTCAGTTCTGCTGTCTGTTCGCTGAGCAGTTTCTCGTAATTTTCCTTTTCTTCAAGATTTCGGGAAAGCAGTTCATACATCGCTGCTTCATTTTCTTCATTGAAGGAACCGCAGGTACAGGAACCGCGATTGATTCGGCCTTTGTATGCGAGAGGATTGATCCCGTAACGCGTAACGCCTTTTTCATCGAGGTAAATGCGTTCATCGCAACCGGTACGCATATACTGCTCGAGTTTGTTTTTCAGATTTTTATCAGTATGATGCTGCATTGCAACTTCAGTTATTTAAAAGAGAAATAGTCTTGTTTCTAATGTTACTTGCTGCAAAGTTAACAAAACAAATCAGCTGTGATGTCAAAAACCTTCAAAATTTAATCAAGTGTGCGATTGAAAATCAATATTAAATAAACGTTCTATTAATTAATCATCAGAGCTCTATTGTATCTGGGTAAAATAAAATGTATAAACATCAGTAATACAAAGCCGTCAACTTATATTCCGATGCTAAAAAGCTTAAAAACAATTTTGCTTTAAAGAAGCACATTCATTTTTTCACATCATTTAAAAATTCATCTCCATTCTTTTTCCACCAGTTTTGATCAATCTCCTCTGCTAATAAACTAATATTATCATCAATATTTCCTTTTTGAGTAAAGTATTCAGCTCTAAGTCTTTCTATAACCTTGAGTAATATTTCTGTAGGAATTTCAGATGTATCCATACTGATAATTAACTCCTTATTTTTTGATTGTATATTAAATGCTTCCATTGTTATTGTTTTATTATGAAGCGTTTATCAGTTAATCAAAGTTCAATTATTTAATTATGGAAAGAACCTGTTACCAAAAAGAATCTTCTGTTTTTCCGGTATAGCCGCCAATTCTATCAAAATTCCAACTTTTTTTATCTGCTTCATCTTTAATGAGCCAGGCGATGGAATGCATGGTTGATTCATGTTCAGTATTCATAGCCTGCATAAAAATTGGGTAAACAAGCGTAAAATTTTCGGCATAGCTGAAGCCTTTTTCCTTGACGTATTCCTCCATTTTTTGGACCGCATCAGGTATATGTTCACAACCTGATATTTCAACGCGGTTATTGGCATCAATTCCCAATTCGAGGGCAAATGGGGGCTGTGTGTTGGGAGCCGCTTTAAAAAGGGCATAATGCAGTTTCTGTGACATAGTTATTTTATAGTTTAGGTTACACAATAAATCTATACTATATCAAATATAATAAATAAATCTAAATAAAAAGGTAGAGGGTAGAAAGTATTTGGTGCCAGGAATCAGATGCATGCTCCTGAGTTTATTTATGATAATGAGTGTTGACTGACTCATTTTTTGCTAGAACGGTCTTTCTGTTTTGCCGAAAAAAGCCCCTTCTTTTTTAATCTTCTGTGTTAAATTCCTGAACAAATAACCATTTTTATCCTTTGTTGATAAATCGGCGAATAAATTGACGCACCCCAAGCCCCTCTCTTTGGCTGCGCCTGAAAAGAGGGGCTTTCAGACTCCTTGCGGAGTCTTCGGTTTTGCCGAAAAAAGCCCCTTCTTTTTTAAGAGAAGGGGTTGGGGATGAGTTACATATTAATCTTCTAAATTTTTTAACACCAGTTTTTGGTGATGCTCGGCATGATATATCGTAAAATAAAGCATTTCCCTCAATGTTATCTTTTCGAGAACAGGATGCGGGAATACAATTTCATCGAGCTGCGGTTCACTGTAGGCTTCCAATATTTTACAAAGTTTTTCTACATTAGATGTCAACTTTTCCAGTAAGCTTTGCTTGGATCTGTATTTGAAATTGGAAGGAATAAATGGAAAAACAGCTTTAGAACCAAGACTGAGTCTTGTTTTGTATTTAGCAACAAGATCTTCGTAGGTTTTTGAAGGTCTGTTGGCCTTTCCGAAAATGAAGCGTGGCAGGTAATTGGGCAGTCTCAGTCCGAGAACCAGCGGCAAAATACTTCGGGAAAGGTGATCGGTATGCTGACCGGCATTCCATTTTCCTTTTGGCGCCTTCAAAAACTCGGCTTCATTCATTACTTCAATTTCATCGGCAAAGGCTCGGTATTGTTTTTCCAATGCCTGAATAATTTGCTGTTTGATCATAATTATTATTTTTTTAACCAACCCGTTAGACTCTGTCGGAGACGGACTGCGGGTAATACTTCATGAGGGATAAGATGGCTTGAAAAACATACAGCCCTACCTCCTAGTGGTGTAATTTCAATATCTCCGCTATCCTGATAAATTTTGAGCTGACCGCCATCAGCATCTGTCCAATCCTCATTCAGATAGACAATTAAGGAATACTGCCTGCTTTTGTCATTGGCAAAACTGTCGACATGTTTTTTATAAAAAGCATTTGGCGGAAAAACAGCATAATGTATTTCGGAACTTCTTAGTCCGGTAAAGCAGGTGCGGTTCATGTACTGAATAAAATCGGCTACCAGATCAAGATATTTTTTTTCAAAAACATCGCTGCTATCTGTATCTATCCAAAGAATAGAATCTCCTCTAATTTCTACATTTTTCTGAAGTTTGGCAGCGTTTCCTATTCCTGCTTTGCTCAAAGATCCGTTATTCAGATTGGCAAGTAAGCGTTTTCTTAGCTCCGAGCACATTTCCGGATTTATAAAATCATCAACTATACCGTAACCTTTATCTGCAATACTGTTGATAAGTATTTCAAACTTCAGTTCATTTTCCATTTAGAATTGCCATTGATTCTGATACTTAAGGAAAATTTTAGCCAGGTTGATTGCATCATCAATTCCCCTGTGATGGGCGCCTTCAAATTCGTAGCCTTCACGTTCTACCGCATTTTTCAGCCCAATTGCATAGCCAAGGCCTTTAATACGAGGATATTGGTGCTTGAGGCTGATATGTTCTTTTGTCCAGTCATCATCCAATTTATGCAGCAGGCAGTTTTTGGACATTACTTTTTGGTCGAAAAAGCCCCAGGAGCAGAGCAGATATTCTTCATCATCGTTGGCCCCTATCCAATCTTTAAAATCTTTTACTACAATCGGGAAAGTATCAGCCCGATTGACATCAATCTGGGTAATACTTGTAAGTTTGGTGCAAAAATCTGATAATTGGGGGTGGATAACAGGGCGAATAAAGCTTTCAAATTGACTGTCTACTTTACCGTATTCATTTATTTTGACAGCTCCGATTTCAATTATTTCCTGAGTACGACCGATTCTCTCTGATTCCGTTTGCCAGCAGCTGGCTTCGAGGTCGTAAATAATAAAGTTCATATTTTTTATTTTTTCAAATCAAACTGCAATAATCGGGAATCAGTTCCAGTAAGCCATTAAAAATAAAAAAGGCTATTTCAAAAACAATGCTTTTGAAACAGCCTTTATATTTTCATCAGGATTATCTCAAATGAAAGAACTATAAGAATAGAATGACTTAATTTAAACAACTTTACAAAAGTAAAGGCTTTTGAAAAAAGGTTTAGTTGACAAAGGTATTATTCATCTTCGTCATCATCTTCATCATCTGCATTAGTGTCAGATTTAGCGTCGTCATCGTCTTCGTCATCGTCTTCTTCCTGACCGTCAATATCATCGTAAGCACTCTGAGGTTCTTCTTTGAAAGAAGTATCCTCTTCTTCCTTTACGCTTTCGAAGATTTCTTCGTCATCTGTTCCTGCCAATGAGAAGTCATCGCGAAGCACGCCTTCGCTATCATAATCTTCATCGTCTTCGATAATCTGAACAGCTTCTCTAACTGTCATGCGCACGAGATAATAAATATCATCCGTTTCAAAAGGGAGCGCCGAAACGCGTTTGCCATTTCTGTCGGTGTAGTACACAAGATGCTGGGCAAATCCACGAGGATAAGTCATCTTGATGCGGTTCTTAATATCTTCCGGCAGTGATTCGTAATCTTTGATTACTCTCTTTTTTGAATTCACAGCAGTGTTATGTTAAAATGTTGATTTAAAAATGTTTAACTAAAATCCAGTTTTTGGCAAATTCATTCTGAGGCGAATATAATACTACAAATGATTTCTTGGCAGCAAAAGTTGTAAAAAAAATCTAAACTGATAAAAAAAATTTCCATGGGTGTATATTAACGATCTTAGAATTTCAAAGCAAAAAAATATAATGGCGAACAAATTGAGTAAACAAGGAAAATCTTTAAATATTTATTTAAAAACAAATTGGTCAATTTCTTTACTAATAAATGGGAAATATTTTTTGACGAACTTGATTTAACTCGTCAAATTTCAAAATAAGTCAATTATGACTGTCATTTGAAAATTGGGTTTAGTCAAAAGGAATATTCTTAAAACCATTGAACTGCAAAAGTAGTAATAAATATCCTTTAATACCTGAACTCTTTCACAGTATCCACAAAGCATTTGACCGCATCAAGCGGCGTGTCGGGATAAACTCCATGACCCAGATTGGCAATATGATGCGGGCCAAAAGCCTTGAGCATATTATTGGTAAGTTCCTTTACTTTTGGCAATTCCGAATATAAAACACAGGGGTCGAGATTACCCTGAACAACTTGTTTCTCTCCCATCTGAGCTCTACCCCATGCCACAGGAATTGTCCATCCTAAACCTACTACATTGCAGTTTGCTGCAGCAATTTCGGGAAGCGAATGAAATGCGTCTTTAGCAAATATGGTAACGGGGACCAAAGGTTGCAATGCTGCGGCAATGCGTTGAATGTAAGGCAATGAGAATGTTTGGAAATCATCTGCAGAAAGCACGCCCGCCCAGGAATCAAATATCTGAATCAAATCTGCGCCGGCTGCTACTTTTTTCAATAGATAGGCAATTGTCGTTTCTGTTATGGCATTCAACAGTTTATGTGCCATTTCAGGTTCGCGGTAAAGCATCTGTTTAGCCTTTGAAAATGTCTTACTGCCCTTTCCCTCCACCATATAGGCCATTATTGTAAAAGGTGCTCCAGCGAACCCCAACAAAGGCACTCTACCGTTTAATTCTTTTTTTGTCAATGCCACTGCATCGTACACATAGTGCAGATTTTCTGCTGCATCGGCAGCAGGTATCAAATTTTCAATATCTGCCAGACATTCAATAACTTTGGGGAAGACCGGACCTCTAGCTTCGATCATTTCATAAGTGAGTCCCATCGCTTCAGGAACCACCAAAATATCTGAGAAAATAATTGCTGCATCAACATCGAGTTCATCAACCGGCTGAATAGTTACTTCGCATGCCAATTCGGGCGTTTCTACCAATTCTTTGAATCCTGAGAGTCGGCTTCTGATTTCGCGGTATTGTGGCAGAATTCTACCTGCCTGACGCATAAGCCATACAGGAGGACGTTCAGTACGTTCTCCGCGAGCTACGCGTAATAAAAGATCATTTTTCATTATTGTATTTTAACTGATAAAGGTTTTCTGATGTTAGGAAAACTATCTTAGGATTCATATTTACTTTTATAATATTTATAGGTCTCTATCTGAGAACGAAAGGGACGTTTAGATTCATCAATTTTATATCTGTTGCTCATATCTGCATCCAAAATACGGGTTTTTACATTATCATTAAACTGTATTTGAATAAACTCATAGATTTCCTGTCTAAGTTCTTTATCATAAATAGGGAAAGCACATTCAATACGGTGATAGAGATTTCTGGTCATCCAATCTGCCGATGAAAGATAGATTTTCTCATTACCATCATTGTGGAATATGTAAATTCTTGAGTGCTCCAAAAATCGGTCGACAATGCTTACAACTTCAATATTTTCACTGTATCCTTTGATCCCGGGCACCAAACTGCAGATACCGCGTACGATCATTTTAACTTTAACACCGGCAATGCTGGCGTCGTAGAGCAGTTCAATAATTCTGGGATCTTGAATACTGTTGAGTTTCAGCGTAATCGATGCAGGTTTTCCGGCACGGGCATTGTCTATTTCCTGCTCAATCATGCTGTAGATATTCTTACGCATTCTGAACTGACCTACAAGCAGGTGTTCAAATGGTTTTGGAGGCATAATGCCGCTTTCGAGGTATTGAAAAATTTGGCCCACCTCTTCACAAATGCGGTGATCAGCAGTGAAGAATCCGAAGTCTTCGTAAATATTTGCAGTCTGTTCATTGAAGTTACCTGAACTGAGGTAGCAGTATTCTTTTTCCACTCCTTCTTCCTGTTTTGTAATCATCAGCAATTTGGAATGCACTTTTATTTCCGGCAGACTGTATTTTACTACCGCCCCCCATTCCTCCAATTGTTCTGCCCAATAAATATTTGCTTCTTCATCGAAACGGGCTTTCAGTTCTACAAAAACCATAACTTTCTTACCGGCTTCTATAGCAGAACGCAGCGCTGCTATTATCTGTGAATTTTTAGCAACCCTGTACTGTAAAATCTTGATATGTGTTACATTAGGATCATGAGCAGCCTGTTCCAGGAAGCGGATTACATAACTGTAGCGCTGATAAGGATAATGAAGCAGTTGATCTTTTTTTGCAATCGCTTCATAGATGGTGGCAGACATTTCAAATTCTTTGTGTTTTAGAGGCGGCAAAGGTATATCCTTTAGATGACTTAGATTAAAATCGGGAAATTTAAAGAGGTCAAAATTATTGTGATAACGTCCCTCCGGCTGCAAATCGCTGATCTTCATAAAAAAAGCTTCTGACATGAATTTCAGACAGTTTTCCGGCATGGTTCTGTCGTATACAAATCGTGTACCGGTTCCAAGATTTCGCTTATTTAAACCTGCTTTTATTTTTGTGATCAAATCCCCTGAATATTCATCTTCCAGGTACAATTCTGCATCTCTGGAGATTTTAAAGGAAAATGAGTCCAATACATTATATCCCGGAAAAAGGTTAGTCAAAGCATGTCTGACAATATCATCGAGCATGATGATATCTTTTCTGCTTCCATCAATTCCGGGCAATTGAATAAACCGGGGAAAACGGTCGGATGGTATACGTACAACAGCATAGCGAGGAGTTCCCTTTGTACCCAAGACCACAGCCAGATAAAGTGCATTATTCACCAAAAAGGTACGTATCTTATGTTTTACAATGAGAATAGGCTGCAAGTATGGAATAAGTTTTTCTTCAATATAATTATCCAAAAAAGCCTTTTGTTCATCGCTCAATTCCTTTATTCTCAGAATATTGATGTTGATAGCCTCGAGCAGAGGAATTATTTGCTTCTGATAAATCTCGGTAAATTCAATCTGTTGTTTTTTGACAGTTTTATTGACCATTTCCAAAACATCTTCAGGGCTAAAGTCGAGCTCACTCTTGGTACTTTTGCCCAATCGGATAAGTCCTTTTATAGAAGCAACACGGACGCGAAAAAACTCATCGAGATTTGACGAATAAATTCCCAAAAATTTAATTCTTTCAAACAGAGGCACAGAATGGTCTTTGGCCTCCTGCAACACTCTGTAGTTGAATGAAAGCCAACTCAGATCCCTATCAATATATGGTGCTTCAGTATTTTTTTTTTCTTTTTTATTTGACATGAATTCAAATTTTAATTTGGCAAATATAGGTAATGAGTTGTTGTAAAAAGATGAAAATCTAATGATATTTTTCAACTATCGTAATTTCACATTACATAATTTTCATATCAATTTTAAGAACCGTCCAAATAGAACTGTTCTTTATGGTCATTTTTCAATTTAAGTACTATTCGTTCGTCATCTCTTTTTCCTCTCTCCTTCTTTTTCTGGTTTCTTTTCTTAACTTGGCTTTTTGTCTTGAATTAAAGGCATTCCTCTTGATCTCCTGCACCATTTCTTTAAAAGAATCAAATTCCAAAGAATAGGAAAGTCCGCCTCCTGTTCTGATTCGTTGTCCAAAGAGGCTGGATTCACTTCGGTTATAAGCTCTTACCTTGAGATTTCCGTTTTCTGTAATTGCATATTCAACAATAAAATCACCTCCAAAATAATTCTGATTGGTTCCACTCACATTGTTGTTGTTAAAATCTACATTGGCTCCAATATGAATGCGCAATTTATCATTAAATAAATAATTATCAAAACTCATGTCGAACTGTGAACCGGTACCGCTGTTTGACAACTGATCATCCTCCATTTTGTAGCCAATCTGAACATCTACAGAACTTATAAAATCTGAGCCTTCAACTACTTCTGAAAGCAGATCGCCCAAATAACGGGAAAACTGTTGAGAGATCATTTCGCTCAGTGTATTGAAACTGGAAGCCCCTATATTAAGGTTTGCTGCTGCATTCTCCTCCGGAAGAAACTGATTGAGTGCAATAAGTCCAAATACCTGTCGGTTCAACTTACTTTCATCCTGTTGTATGGCTCGAAGTGCCAAATTGGCCAGAGTAGCTGCACGGCCTTGAGTTGCGCCGACAATATCCAATCCAAATTTTATATCCGGACGCAAAAGAGAACCTGTCATAAACATCAATACGTCTACTGCTACAGGAATATTGGCTGCATTTCTGGTTTCAGTGTTTTGCATTTCCTCCTGATAGGATAAAAGCAGGTTGTAAAGGGTAAATTTCGACGTATATTTTGCTTTTAGATTTACCTCAGCATTATATGGGTCTCCATTCCAACGGATGGTTCCACCCTTTTCTACTTTGAAGGGTTTATTGATAAAATTGCGATAAGTAAAGAGGTAATTCCCCTGTTCAATTTCATAATCTCCATATAGAAACATCTCTCCGCTTGGCGTATAGTTCAACTGCATATTGCCGTTTCCACTGCCCTCAATCACATCGCCTGCCTGTTCATCGATGATGATTCTTGCCATAGCATCAGGTGTAGCTTTTATTTTCATAAAAACCTCAATGCCACCGGTTACTACTTTTCTCTTGTTGATTTTTGAGGTATCCTCTGGCGCTTTCATATCCTTGAAAACGATATAGTCTATGGCCTGATTGACCTCAACAGGCTTCATGATGGGTAATACGAGTACACTCTGCTCATTTCTTGGCCCCGCCTTAGTCTCGGCATCAATCATCATGGTCATTTTTGTGAAAGGACCTGATATTTTTGCTGTTCCCGAAGCCCAAACTTTACCGTAAAAAGGCATATTTTTATCGGCAGTAGTATTTAATGTCAGATTGTTGTTAAAAACAAGATCCAAGTCTATACCCCACTCTTTCAGATGATTGTGCAAAATACGTCCGCCGATATATCCCTTGTTTCCTTCCTGGTCTTTGATAACAATTCCGCTTTTTACCTTTTCGTTTTTTTCATCATATTCCAAAGCGGGAGAGAAAGCAAAACCATCATTAGTTAAAATTATGGACGCTGAATCTATATTATATCTGGTGTTCAGAAAATTAAAGGTAGTTTCCAATTTTTTAATCTCTCCCAAGCCTTCAATATTCAATTTTGGGGCTTTGCCGTAAATTCTTCCTTTTGCATATGCAGTTCCTAGTGTATTCGTCAGCTGACCGACCATGAAATATTCCAAAATTCTGGCCTTTGCCCCCTTTGCTTCAAAATTTATATTTACAAAGTTTTTATCTGCGATTATTTTTGTAGCAAAAGCCGGAATAAAGAAGAAATCACCATAGATATTATCGACAATCGGTCCCTGATGCGTGAGCGTGCCGCTGATGGTATCTTTCAATTTGTCGGCCCTTACATCCAAACGCATTTTTTCCCATTTATCAGTATTGATAACTAAATCTTCAAAAAAGACAGTGGCACTCAGTTTTTCCTGTTTAAATACATTTTCCATTTTCACAAAAGCGTTGACAGTCCCGCTAATATCAAACATAGGCAATTTCACCGGCTCATAAATACGCTTCAGATTAAATTGGCTCACTTTGAGTTGCAGTCCTTTATCTCCTATGCTGGAAAGTTCTATTTTCTGTTTGTTCAGTGAATCCTGTAAGGCCAGATCATGTACTTTAAGAATCTGATTTTTAAAATCAAAAGAAAGATAATTATCCCCTTCAACATACCATTTCTGATCAAGCACTACCAGATTGGTTTTAGCAAGCCTTGCAAGTACCGATTGTCTGTTAAAACGTACATCGCCATTGAGATTAATATTGGATGCTATATTACCGATTTCATTTACACCGATAGTAAAAGCAATTGAATCGCCCTTACCCCTCAATTGAACATAGGGTGTAGGCAACATCGTCGAATCATTCAACTGAAGGTGTTCTACCTTATTCTCAAAATTTATAAAATTTCTGGTGCCGGAACCGATAAGTTCTTCTTTTTTGATGACAAAACCGGCCCATTTCAGTGAATCTACCTTGGCTTTTATGCTGAACTTTTCCTGTTTACTGTCGTAATCTATTTTCAGCTCAGCTCCCTTTATATATTTAAAATCGTGATGAATAATTTCTGTCAATTTTTTTGAATCATGCAGCACAAGCTCCACATGCATATCCTGAGCACGGAGCGTATCAAAACTGAATTTCATACTGTCATTCACAGCTATAACACCAAGTGAATCAGCGGTAGCCAAATCGAGATTGCGAATAAAATTGGTATAATATTTCTCAGCAAATCCCCTTAACGATTTTGGGAGATCTACCATATTGAACTGACCGCGTACAGTACCGCTTGCAATATCGGAACGCAGCCTTATCACGCGTGTGCTTAAACCTTCCGCATTTACGGTGTCTCGGGTACCAACGAATATAGAGTCGATATGATAATCGCCCCAACCTCTATGGAAATTGATATTATTTAGGCGGACTCTTCCTGAAAAATCATCAATATTATTACCTCTAACCCGCATATCAATTTTTGCAATACTCAAAATGAGGTCATCCGTCAGGAAATTAAGCTCACAGAAATTGAGATTTTTGATGCTTCCTCTTATGTCTAGTACCGGCCTTGCCTGATTTAAGTCAATTTCAACTGCACTCAAATTCAAATAAAAATTAGGGTCTTTGGAACTAACTGTTCCGACGAATTTTTTCTGATTAAAATCACCGCTCAACCTTATGGTATCGTAGCGATATCCTCTAAATTCAAAGTAATTGACCCTACCGTCCTGAACATTAGCTTCAAGCCCGGCAATGGAAAGCCCCTTTCCTTTTACATTAAAAAAAGCATCGACCTTTCCAAACTCTTTATTATTCAACAGCTTACCCAGATCAAAATCGCCGACAACCATATTCCCTTCATAGGTAACATTGTTGATTCCGCCCCTGGGGTTCATTTTTAAGTCAACCTGCCCCTCTCCGATATCGCTGATAAGTTTTCCTTTGGTTTTAAATTCCTTATCAAAATAGCCTTCAAAATCACCTTTAAAGTACATTTTGCCAAGATTGGCCAACTGTTTTGGAATTTTGGTAAAAGAAAGCATACTGCTCAGGTCTTCATAATTCGTCTGCAGATCCTGAATTTCAAATTTCATGAATTTCTTGAAAGGCTGCATGGACATGTTACCCTCAAAGTGGGTGTTGTCCATGTTCATAACGATATCCTTTATGGTAAAGGAATCGACAATACCTTCAAAATAACAATCGAGATAAACTACTTTGTCTTTATTGGTAATAAAAAAAGGTACTTTATTGAGCGGTGCTGCAAAGGCCATAATGTCTTTGACTGCCACCTGTGAGTTATTCACACTGGCTACAAGCTTCACTTTGTGTACAAAGTCCTGGAAATCGGGAAATTTATCATAATAAAACTCTATCTCATTGCCTATGGTACTGTGAGGTGTCTGCAACTCAAAGTTTTTAATATAGGCTCCTGTAGAACTGGCCATAATATTGCCGTAGAAATTCCTGATTTCAAAACCTCTTTTCTCTTTGGTGGAGAATTGGCGGATGTTGGCTTTAACGGTATAATCTTTAAGGGATAATTTTTCAACCAAAATTTGTGCCTGTTGTAGTTGCAGATCGTTAAAATCTAAGGGCAATTCAGGCCTAACTCCTTGTCTTTCATTCAGGAGATGAAAGTTCATATCCTTAAAGACTACCTTATCGGCACTTACATTCCAATTGGGTTTGACCATATCAGCATCTGCCCTTCTCATAAGGGAGTCCGGCAAAGGAATTCCTTTAAAAATTCGTATTTTAACATCGGCTTTATCTGCCCAAACGGAGTCACATTCAACAAAATTCCCAATCAGATTGCTTTTTCGGGCATGCAGCACTGCTTTGGGTGCATTAATAGTCATTTCGGTTCCTGCAACCTCATCCAAAAGATGGAATCTTGCATTATGTCCGATGATATGATTTATGGCCAGCTCAAATTGGGCCTTCTTCTTTTTCTTGTTTTTTGGTTGGAAATATTTCAAAATAGCCAGGAGATTATAATCCCGCTCCCCTTCCAATCGGTGAAAATTCAATGTCCCTTCCTGTAAATCGATCTGAGTAATTACAAATCGGCCTTTAAGGATTTTGGAAATATCAAAATGCGCAACGAGGTCGTTGGCATAGATCAGTGTGTCTTTGTTTCTGTCTTCCAAATAGAAATTTTTGAAAGAAGCTTTATTGAAAAGTCGGATATCAACTTTTTCAACAGATACTTTTGTTTGTAATTCTTTGGAAAGATATGCGGTTGCCTGATCTGCCAGCCAATTTTGAACTGCTGGTATCTTGAACAAAAGCCAGACGGAAAACAATAGAATGATCATTGCACTCACTATAGACTGAAATGTTAGCCATAGGAAGCGCATGATCCGCAAAAATAGATTAAGACGGGGCTTAGCTTTTTTAGCCGGAGTTGTCTCTATCTGTGGCGGCACTGAACGGTTATGTTGTTCGTGATTTTCCGTAATTCAGGTTTTTATTGCTGTTAAAGAGATTTTTTACTTCTATTGCCAAAATTGTGCTAAAAAGCAAAAATAGTCATTTTTAACAGTGGTTTAACCCAATTACCTAAATTTTATCCGACAATCATAAATATTAATTGTTTTTTTGTTTCTAAGCCGGCGACGCTCTTTTCGAATTCTCTTATCCCGCTTCAAAGTAATGCTGTAATCCTCTGAATTAGCCTTCATATTGATACTGACATAAACAATTTTTTTATCCTTGTCCTGATACTGTATTGCATCTTCTTTATCGAGATCCACTTCTTCTTTTTTTCTTTTGAAAAGTTTTTGAAAAGTAGCCTGTGAAATCATTTTCAACGGGATTTTAAAATAAAAATCCATATTCAGATTCAGATCCTGCTCTCCCCAAAGTTCAAGGAATCCAATACTGGAATTTATGGTCATTCTGGGGATAATCAGCTTACCCTCTTTAAATTCAAATTCATTTTTGAGCGTATCAAATCTTATTTTTGATAAATTTTTATCCTTGAAATAGTCTGAAACATATTCCAAGGGTTTATAATTTTTCAACATCCCGTTTGTAATTTCAACATCCATCAGGAGATCCGATTTGTCTAAAATGGGTGTCATATCAGCATGCATCCTTATTTTTCCGGATAAACTGCAACTTATTTTACCATGCAGATTTTCGGAAATTGAAAGCCGTTCAAAAATCATTAGAATTCTCTATATTTGCCTTTTCCAAAACAATCGGTAAATCAGCATGAACAAAGATATTATAATACTTGCTATTGAATCCTCCTGCGATGACACCTCAGCAGCTGTTATCCGAAATGGGGAAATTTTATCTAACTGTATTGCAGGCCAAAAGGTGCATGAGGAATACGGTGGCGTAGTTCCAGAGATCGCTTCCCGAGCGCATCAGGCCAATATTGTTCCTGTAGTAGATCTTGCCTTGAAGAAAGCCGGAATAAAACCTTCGGAACTTACAGCTATTGCTTTTACGAGAGGCCCGGGACTTTTGGGCTCCCTTTTGGTGGGGGTTTCCTTTGCAAAAGCCATGGCACTGTCACTCAATATACCACTTATCGAAGTGAATCATATTCAGGCACATGTGCTCTCCCATTTTATCGAAGCACCGCGCCCTGCCCTGCCCTTTTTGTGTCTGACAGTTTCGGGCGGTCATACACAGATTTTGCTCATCCGAGATTATCTAGATATGCAGGAATTGGGCACCACTATAGATGATGCCGCCGGAGAAGCCTTCGACAAAATTGGTAAAATTATGGGCTTGGGCTATCCGGCAGGGCCGATTATTGACAAAATGGCCTTAGAAGGCAAAGCTATTTTTGAATTCTCTGAACCTCAGGTTCAGGGTTTCGATTTCAGTTTCAGCGGTTTAAAAACTAATGTCCTTCGTTTTTTACAAAAAGAGACCAAATTGAATCCAAATTTTATCAATGAAAATCTGGCGAATCTTTGTGCTTCTATTCAATCGCGCATTGTCTCGATACTCATGAACAAATTGCAGAAAGCAGTATTGGAAACAGGTGTAAAAGAAGTTGCTATAGCCGGTGGCGTTTCTGCCAACAGTGGATTGCGCAAAGCGCTGGAAAACAGCGGCATTAAACTAGGTTGGAATACTTATATACCTGCATTTCAATACTGTACAGACAATGCTGCCATGATTGCGATGACGGCCCATTTTAAATATCTTAAAAATGAGTTTACCGGACAGGATACAGTTCCTTTGGCACGTTACGATTTTTAAATTTACTGTATTAATCTATTGTATTCTATACAAATTTTACAATTTCTATTTTTTTAAATGAGCCTTAAAGGCCCACTAACCGATAATTGAAAACAAAAAACTGCATGTTATTATTAGCCTATTTGAACTTAAGGTTGGATATTAAAACAATAAACCCCGAAACATTGTCCCGGGGTTTATCCTTCTAATTCAAATATTTGATAATTCTTTTCTCTATTTCTTCATCCGAAACTCTTTCACGGGGTGTAATTACATCTACTACTTTTCCCTCTTTATTGATAATGAATTTTTGAAAATTCCATTTTACAGGTGCATCCAATTTTCCGTTCTCCGATTTCTGAGTCAGGTATTTGTAGAGCGGATGAATATCTTTTCCTTGCACTGAAATCTTGGAAAACATAGGAAAAGTTACTTTGTAAGTATCCTTGCAAAAGCTTTTAATATCTTCATTACTGCCGGGTTCCTGACCCATGAAATTATTGGCAGGAAAGGCAAGTATTTCTAAGCCCTGATCTTTATATTTTTCATAAAAGGCCTGTAGATCAGCATATTGTGGCGTCAGCCCGCATTTGGATGCCACATTCACAATCAGCAAAGTTTTACCTTTATAATCAGACAGATTTACCTTTTTGCCATTGATATCCTCTACGGTAAAATCATAAACTATCTTTTTTACATCGGCTTTGAAAGCAGATAAAATGACTAAAACTGCGCAGAATAAAGCAATTTTGCTGAATTGTTTCATATTGATTTTTTTATGGTTATTTTAAATTCATGTATTATTTCAGAAATGGCAAATAATTTCCGATGCTCAACACCGGCATACCTTCACGCCCCTTCTGCAGAAAGAATTTGAGCAGTTCAACGTTGGGCAAATAGCCTCTACCAGATTCTTTTCTGGACTTTTCTACTTTTGCGTCCAATACAGTTTGTGACGAGTCTGTGTAGGATTCGGATTCAATAATCAGAATCTGCTTTTTCATGGTGGTCGGGTCAGTTACAATAAGCCTGCGCTGTTGTCTTTGCCCAATATTTTCTGCTAACTGAACATCTACTGTGTTCAAAAAATAGAATGCATATCCGCTTGACAGACAAATTAGGGGCAACCCGATATAAAATAATATGAAGCGTTTCATAAACATTGAAAATGGTAATGTGCAAGATAGTAACAAAAACAAAGACTTTTTGGTTGCAAATAAATTTTAACTTTCATTTTAACAATTTCCAAAACCAACAAATTATTTTATTACCAACTGCTGCCGCCGCCACCGCCGCCGGAACTGCCACCGCCAAAGGAACCTCCTCCCCCTCCACCACCGCCGCCGGAAGAAGATTTAGATTCGGATTTTCTGGGAATGATATAGGTGTATTGATGCACATGATTGCAATGTTTGCACTCGTATTTTTTTTCTCCTAATCCGGAAGAAGAAGTAGTTGCGTAACTAATCGTACGGTTATAAACCAAATAATAGGCTTTAGTCCTGCATTTTGAACAACGGCTATATTTTGAAAAAAGTGTTGGATATGGCAATATAAGCATTGTTTTTCGATCTTCAGTAGCCCAAACATCATAGTGTATAGAATTGATTTGCTCTTCAGTAATCTGACCTGCTTTCAAGTATTTATCCTCTTCCTTTTCGCCGAGTTTGGTCATTGGCAGCCCCGTTGCTGCATCATTCCTAGGTGCATCGCGATATTGCTGACGCAATTTATCGATCCATTTTCCCAAAAAGATAAAGGGCAGCGGAAATAGAAACATCCATATATCCAATGAAAAGAAAGTAAGTGTGTGGTATTGTTTATAAGGATCTTTAAAACCCTGCACAATCCCCAAAAAGATAAAGGTTAAAGCAATCATTCCACCCAATGCCCATAGATAATAGATCAGGAAATTCCACCAAAAACGTCCTCCACCATTGCTGTGTTTATATTCATTTTGATTATTATTAACATCAGTTTCAGCCAATTCTTTTGCGCTTTGATTTTCAATTTTTTTGGCCTTCAGTCTTTCATCCAATGTACCATAGAATTCCAGAATTGCAGAAAAAATTAAATTTTCAGGTTGCACCTGAACAATTAACTGAGCAATAGCATCACTGATATAATTCATCAGCAAGGGCTCATTAAAATAATTCAAACTGTCAGCAAATTCATAATAGAGATTAGATGCCTTTGCATCTGTATCGATGACCAAAAAGCATAGATTTCCGTTTTTACTCTCAATTTTTGTTTTTTCTCTAAGATATGCTGACATCTTTGCCGGACTCACGCCCTGCAGACTTTTGTATAGATAAATGCGGATCGTCAAATTCGTGGAATCTTCAATTGTAGAGGCAAGTATATTATTGGTTTTCAGGACTGAATCTGCAGCAAAATTGTCCATATCTACAACATAATGCAACTTTCCGGAGCTTCTTCCTTTCTTTGCAGCTTGGGCTTCCATTATTGGCAGTTCATCTTTCAGCGGTTCAATTTCCCAACGGGACTCTCCTACCAGAATTTTTGCCGTAGCATCCAATCCTGCAATCATTCCCCTGTCATAATCCCCTTTTTTAAATTCCGGAACCATGTAGCGCTGTTGAATTTGAACACAAAGACCGTCTGTGAGACTTGATTCCAGGCCATATCCGGTTCTAAATTCCACCCTGCGCTTATCCATAACCATCAGAATCAGCAGGCCGTTATTGGTATTTTTTTTACCAATTCCCCAGTAATTAAAAAGATCACTTGCAAAATCGGCAGGATCCTTAGATCCAATGCTTTTTAATACAACTACGGCTACCTCTGTTCCATTTAATTCTTCTATTGCCGAAATTTTACTGTTCAGTGTCTGAACCGTCTCTCCTTTTAAAAAATTATCAGGATCCGAAACCCAACTGTTATTTGCAGTTTTTGGATTTGGTACCGTAATTAGCTCATAAACCTGAGCGTTTAATAGATTAAAAGTAAATAGTATCAATAACATCAACAGATGCTTTGTATAAACTGTATTTCTCATTTTACTTTTTATTGTCAGATTTTTGAATTTCTGCTTCAATTCAGTTCAAATTATTTTGAATCGATCCACACCCACTAAAATAAGATTTTTTATCAAAATTGCCTAAATTTACAGCTTAGCCAACAAAAAAACAATGAAAAATATATCCTTCGACAGCAAAATCAGCTGCTCTTGTCCTCAAATGAGGATAGGTCTGCTCAGCGCAGATATTGGGGTTATTGCTGAATCTGCCTCACTTTGGGAACTGATGGAAATGGAAGCTGCAACTATCTCAAAGCGGCTCAAAATAGAGGATATCAATAAAATTCCGACAATTGCCGCTGCCCGACAGGCCTACAAAGCGCTTGGGGCAGAACCCAGCAGATACCGCCCTTCGGCTGAAGCGCTCCTTCGTCGTATTGTTTCCGGAAAAGGACTTTATTCCGTCAACAATGTTGTAAATCTCATCAATCTGATTTCTTTCCGCAGCGGTTTTTCCATAGGAGGATATGACCCGACTGCTATTCATGGCGATATGATCATGAGTTCCGGACGATCGGATGACAATTATGAAGGACTCGGTCGGGGAATATTGAATGTAGAAAATCTGCCGCTTTTGCGGGATGAAACCGCTGCCTTCGGCTGTCCGACAAGCGATTCGGAACGCACCGGTATCCGCCTGCACAGCAATTCCTGCCTTTGGGTGTTTTTTGATTTTGGAGCTGATGCCTCCCTTCAAAAAATGATGG
>CAINVS010000537.1 GCA_903854205.1 uncultured Bacteroidota bacterium
AAATCAAATAGATTAAAGATTATATTAAAAGGGCTATTTATCCACAAAAAAGATGTGGATAACCTAATAAAATGTTTAAAACTTTTTAAACAGCAAATATTCAATTGCCGTAAATTTTGAACAAATCTTTGTGCTATGCTCTGCAATTTATTATGTACCTTTATACCCTGTTTAATATATTAGGATTCAATTGGCTGCGAAGAAATTTTTATATAAATTAAAAAAGTCAAAATTTTTAAAGTACCATAAATAGGGAATCCTAACTTGATAAACCATATTGTTTTGATAATGTTGAAATGGATTTTTGCTCTAATGGTCTTTAATATGAAATCCTTCCAACTTAATAATTCAGCTTATGTGCATCCGTTTCTCTTTTGACCTGACAAGGGAAAAAATTCGCCGACAGTTTAATATTCCTCTTAAACAGGAGTTGGATAAATCCTATAATATCAGTCCAACGCGATCTGCCTATGTGTTAACTGCAAATAACGGAGAACTTTTGCGATTCCGCTTTGGGCTTATTCCATATTGGGCTAAAGATCCTACAAGCGGTGATCACCTTATTAATGCAATGGCTGAAGGTATAGAATCCAAAGATTCCTTCAGAATGCCTATCCGGCAACACCGCTGTATCGTATTTGCCGACAGTTATTATGACAGTCTGCGTAAAAACCAAAAAGACCAGCACTATAGAATATTGCAAACTAATCAGAACATAATGGCTTTTGCAGGAATTTGGGATCTTTGGGCTGATGAGTTGGGACGTGAATTTTATTCATTCTCTATTATTACTACTCATGCCAATGAGGATCTGAGAGCAGCAGGATGGTCCCGTATGCCGGTTATATTTAATGAGGAAAAACAACTGCATCAATGGCTGGACCCGGAAACTTCTTTGCAGCAGGCTGTAAAAATGCTGAATACATTACCTGTAAACAGTCTTTATTTTTATCCAATATCCAATGCTATAGATAATCCTTCCAATAATTATATGGAACTTCACAAAGAAATAGAATTGGAAAGTGCTGATAATTAGAATGTTTTTAAATAAAATACCCCTTACCTTTAATTCAGGTGAGGGGTATTTTATATTATGTTTTTTACTTATAATTCAATTAATAAGCTTTGGCAAAGAGTACTCTATGCTCGCTGTCAACACCGGTCAACACACATTTACAGCTGCCCTTTTCTTCTGCAGGCGCTACAAATGGAATACAGCGTGTTGTTGCACCCGTAAGTTCTTTGATTTTAAGTTCGGTTTCTGAAGTTCCATCCCAATAAGCATAGACAAATCCACCTTTTTCGATAGCTGCCGTGAATTCATCCCAGCTGTTTGCAACAGTGATGCCATCATTTAATCGGTTCAAAGCACGCTGATACAGATTTTCTTGAATTTCATTCAGTAAATTTTCGATATAATCGCTGATGCCCTCTAAGGCAACTGTGCCTTTTTCTTTGGTATCACGTCGGGCAATTTCTACTACACCTTTTTCAAGGTCTTTCATACCTACGCCCACACGAATAGGCACACCGCGCATTTCATACTCGGCAAATTTGAAACCCGGACGAGTTTTCTCGTCATTGTCATATTTAACACTGATGCCTTTGGCTTTCAGTCCGACCATGATTTCTGAAACAGCTGCTTCAATTTTTTCGCCACCTTCTTTTACAGGGAAAGGAACAATAACCACCTGTATTGGCGCCAAACGCGGAGGTATAACCAATCCGTCATTGTCGGAATGCGTCATAATCAGCGCACCCATAAGACGTGTAGAAACACCCCATGAGGTAGCCCATACATATTCTTCCTGATTATTTCTGTTTAAAAACTTCACGTCGAAAGCCTTGGCAAAGTTTTGTCCCAAAAAGTGAGATGTACCGGCCTGCAGGGCTTTGCCATCCTGCATCAGTGCCTCTATAGTATAGGTGTTTTCAGCACCGGCAAAACGCTCTTGTGCTGTTTTTTCACCCTGAATGACCGGCATGGCCATAATTTCACGGGCAAAATCAGCATAAACATTGAGCATAAGGCGCGATTCTGCTACAGCTTCTTCTTTGTCGGCATGTGCAGTATGTCCTTCCTGCCAGAGAAATTCGGTAGTACGCAGAAAGAAACGAGTGCGCATTTCCCAACGAACTACATTTGCCCACTGATTAATAAGCAGTGGAAGGTCGCGGTATGAGGTAATCCAATCGCGGTAAGTATCCCAAATAATTGTTTCAGAAGTAGGACGAACAATCAGTTCTTCCTCCAATTTAGCATCCGGATCTACAATAATTCCGCTGCCATTAGGATCATTCATAAGACGGTGATGTGTAACAACAGCACATTCTTTGGCAAAACCCTCTACATGAGCGGCTTCCTTGCTCAGAAAGCTTTTTGGAATAAAGAGCGGAAAATAGGCATTCTGATGACCGGTTTCCTTAAAGCGGCGGTCAAGATCGTCGCGCATTTTTTCCCAAATAGCAAAACCGTAAGGTTTGATAACCATACAGCCTCGTACTTTCGAGTTTGAAGCTAAATCAGCTTTCTTCACAATATCGAGATACCATTGTGAATAATCTTCCTGTTGAGATGTAATTTCCTTTGCCATGAATTTATTGTGTATAATTTTGTTGTTAATGCTGCACCTTTGTACTAATGAAATTATAACATGATTAATATCAACCATTAATATTCCACTAATTTAAAAGCCTTTCTTAGCTTTGGTATATATTTTGAAACTAAAGTAAAATAATGTAATAACTGAACTTATTAAGAGTTGAAAGCATTTTAATAGTATGTAAATTGCTGAAATTGACCTTCAGGTTACCGAAGCGGTAAAAAAAATTTAGTTTTACACCGTAAAAATAATCTAAACCTTTTACTTAGAGGTGTGCTAACGATAAAAATTATAAATATCTTATGAAAAACAGCATTTATACCCTAATACTGGCCCTCACTTCCCTATTTGCATCATCCGGTTCATACGGCCAGGGCAATGATGATATTTATTTCGATGGAGTTGAAGAATCCAAAAAGAAGAAAGAAATTATAAAAGAAGAACCGATTGTTGAATCGGATGAATATGAAAGAGCCGAAGATGATTATGTAGATGAGGATTATGAGTATGAATATACTGCCCGCGTTCGTCGTTTTCATCAGCCCGCCCGCGGTTTCAGTTATTACAGCAATTATTATGTGGATAACTATTACTATGACCCCTTTATGCCCGGTGTAAATATTTATACTGTACAGCCTTATTATATCCATTTTAATAACGGTTGGGGTTATCCTTACTGTAACAGTTGGGGAAGCAGTTATGGCTATGGTTGGAGTTATTATAGCGGTTATTCAAGTTTTAGCTATGGTTATAACCCTTTTGCATACGGTTACAATAATTATTATGGCTATGGGGGCTACAATCAATATTGGAACGGTTACAACAACGGTTATTGGAATGGTTACCAAAATGGTTATTGGAATGGTTGGTACAATCAAAACCATTATCATAACAATAACAATAACTGGTTTGATAATTCTGCTCCTAATGCAGGCAATTTTGTTACTAGCCGACATCCGCGCAGTTCAGATACAGAACTGCACCGCAGCAGAAATACTCCTGTTCAGGGTTATGACACTCATCAGCGCCCAAATGAAGTTCCAAATAATACTTTGACTCCTGATGTAAAGCGCACACGCGACCCAAATACAACTCAGCCAAATAACAATGTACGTCCGGATCGCAATACTATTCCACCTGTGCGTGAGACAGATGTTCGTCCGGATACCAGAGTAAGACCTACACCAAATGTGCGCCCCAATACTAATCCTCCTGTAATCCGCGAAACTAATCCGAGAAGAAGCGGCACATTGACTCCGCCAAATACCATCCCTGAGCGCAATAGAAATAACAACAACAGTTTAAATAACAATTCCATTAATAACAACAGCGGGGTACGTAATAGCGGCGGTTTCAACAGCGGAAGCGGTTATTCCGGATCACCATCACGCAGCACGGCACCTTCTTCTGGAAGCCGCAGCAGTGGAGGTCGCAGATAAAGCATATAAAATAAAAAGCTTCTTTAAAATAAACCATCAGGTGGAATATTGCCTTGTTGACACAAGTGCTGTTCCACCTGTTTTTTTGAAAGGTTGTATGTTTTCTGCAATCTGAAACTGATAAAGAAATACTTAAACTTATGAAACGCTTTTTTGTAACATCTCTTTTAATGATTGGAGTAATATCCTTAGTATATGCTCAAATTTCATCAGATGCCCTGCTACTTAGTGACAGGTCGCAATTGACAACGGCACGTAGCCTAAGTGTGGGCGGTGCTATGGGGGCATTGGGCGGCGATATGTCTACTGTTAATATAAATCCTGCCGGAATTGCCATTTATAGAAGTTCCGAGTTCTTGTTAACACCGGGACTTCAGTTTTCAAGCATCAGAAATACCTTTGTGAGTGATTCCCTCAGGCCACTGAGTTTGAATAACAGAACAGCTTTCAATCTTGGCAGTATCGGCCTCGTAATTTCACAGGAACTGAGCGGTGATTGGAAAAATTTTAATTTAGGACTTTCCTACAACAGAATTGCTTCTTTCAATAGAACATTTTCATTCAGTGGAATTTCTACCGGATCCCGTTTGGTAAATTTTGTACAGGAGGCGAATAATTCAAATTCAATTCCGGATAACCTGGATCCTTTTGAGGAACGGTTGGCTTGGGATGCCTTTTTAATAGACAATCCAATGGGTGGTACTTCTTATGTAGGAGCAGCTACCGACTCCAATTATATTCGAAAAAGTCAGCTGGTACGTCAGAGTGGTGGGATTGGCGAATTAGGAATAAGTTTAGGCGGTAATTATATGCACAAATTATATATAGGTGGCACGCTAGGAATTAATATTTTGGAACAACGCGATCTGAGAGATTATACAGAAACAGAACTTACAGGTAATATCGATTTTAAATCAATGCGCTTCAAAGAAACACGTAATGTGAACGGTACCGGCATTAATTTAAAATTGGGTATGATTTATAGGCTCAATAAAATACTACGAATTGGTTTGGCTGTTCATACGCCGACAGCTTATAGTCTGAAGGAAAGTTATGAAACACAGTTAAGCGGTTCTGTAATATGGAATGATAGCCTTCGGACTACACCGGATAACAATCCTAAACTCTCTCCGACAGGACAGTTTAAACATAATTTTTACAGCCCATGGTTATTTAACTTCAGTGTAGGTATAGTAATTGGAGGTAAAGACGCCAAAACAAAAGGATTTATTGGAGTTGAAGGGGAGTATCTGGATTACAGCGGGGGTAATTTTTCTCTCAAAGCAACTGATAATAGTGCTACAACAGAAGATCAGGAATATATGAATAAAATTAACAGTGCAATTTCTGATAATTATCAGGGCGTGGCAAGAGGAAAATTTGGGGCAGAACTATCATTGGGTACCTTTCGTATTCGGACCGGTTACCGATTGCAGACATCACCATATCAAAAAGAAATTAAGGGTGTAAATGACTTAAGACATGATATTAGTGCGGGTTTAGGTATAAGAACGGATGATTATTTTGTAGATTTGGCTTATGCTTATACCATAAATCAGTTTGAATATTCTCCCTATTATGCTACTTCTGAAATAAATAATCCACGCACAATCAATGATTTAAAATCAGGGTTACTACTCCTGACTTTTGGTCTCCGTTTTTAGGCATCAGGTGTTAAAGTGCACACAAGTGTTTAAAAATTAGACAAAAAAAGCTAAAGATTTTGTGTTTATAATATTTGTTCATATATTTGCAATTGAATGGTAAAAGAATGAAAGAGGGAGCAGGTGCTGTTCCCTCTTTTTATTGATTATAGTGAAATGGACAATGGCAGATATTAAGCAAAAGCTTACAGAGGTTCTGGAAGGAAAATTTAAGGAAGAAGCTTATACAGCCTTCTTTTTAGTTGACTTGACACAGTCGGCAGATGAACATATTCAGGTTTTTCTTGATCATGATCAGG
>CAINVS010000538.1 GCA_903854205.1 uncultured Bacteroidota bacterium
ACGATAATTGTTTCGCCTACAGCAAAACCTTCTTGTTTACCTTGGTCTGTAGTATATGTTTTTACCTTTTCTATGTTCCATGATTTTAAATCATCAACAGATACCTTGGAATAAACGGCAATTTGGTTAATACCCCAGCCTGAAGGAACGATCATTGTACCCTCTGGCGAAATTTTAGGTTTTTCATTACTATTATTTTCTGTTTTGATAGGTTTTTCATCTGAAATGCCATCTTCATTAGGCATTTCTAAACCTTCCTTTTCTGCAAATTTTTCGACAGCATTAGATTGGCTTTTAATTTTTTCTTCATATTCCGAATCTGTTGCATACCTCTGATTTGTTTCATTCGTGAAATTGTTTTCTAACTCTTCAGGCGTTTTATTAGAAAGATAATCCTCTGCCATTAAATCAAAATACATTTCGATACCAGCGCCAATATCAGGTAATTGGTCTAAAAAAGTAGCATCTTTAGAATCATATACCCCTACATTGAAAGGAGATTTTTTACTGCCTTCACGCTCTCCGCGACTGCCAAAAAAAGTCTCAAACTGAAGTTGCGATAACATCATTTCTACAGGTACAACCTTTTCAATATCCCCATACTTCATATACGTTTTTAAAGCGGAATCAGCTAGTGCTTTACCAGTGATTGGGCTTTCTTTACCGGGCTCAAATTTTTTCATTTTCGTATCAATATAGGCTTGAGCTACTTTTTCATAATTTTCAAAGTATTTTATTTCTTCACTGGTCATACTTTTTCTATCAACAACAACCTTCTTTCTTTCTTCTAAAAATGTATCAAAGTTCCATTTTTTTTCTGGGTCAGAAATGAATTGTGGTTCTCTCTGCAGAGTAGATGTGTCAATACTTTCTGATTTTATACTTGCAATAAGAGAGGTGTCAACCTGCAACTTCACCTTCGCAAGCAAAGCTTCTACTTGATCAATTTTTTTCTGTTCTTCAGTGTCTATAACACCATCTGTCATAAATAACTTTCTTAAGACCACTAAATTAGATTCATAAGAAGTAATTAGGGCATTTATTTTTTCTAAATTAGCCATTCTTATTTTGGTTTTTTGGTGGAAAATAGGTTGAGGGTTGATTAACTAAGGTTGCTGAGTTTATCGGCAATCTTATTGAGGTTGTCGAGCATTTTAGCGAGGGCTGCTCGGCCTTCCTCTTTCTTAGCGGTTAATTTTATCCTTTTTTCTGCCGCCGAAGCATCCTCTTCCGCTACATCTTCAGCAACTTCTTCTCCTTCCTCATCCATTTCCTCCTCCACTACATCGCTAAAATTATCTTCCGGCAAGTTTTCATTAGGGTCAACTTCTGCTGCCGATTCGGCTGCTTCTGCCATCGCTTCTGCCGTTTGTAGGGCTTCGAGTTTGACTTTGATTTTATCAAATAGGGGTTGCCCTTTCATCAAAAGCATTTCGGTAGAAAGCCCACCGACTTGAATTTCGACTTTGGCAGACATGCCATCTGCTATTTTGGTGAATTCTATACTTCCACCGCCCGATTTTTTTTGGATATGAATTTTCTCTTTCTTTAGACGTTTCATTTCGGCCTTCATTTCTGTTTCCTTCCTAAAAGGAATGGCAATGACCGATTTTTTGCCGTCTAGCTTATAATCAACTAGAATGATTACGGCTTTTGCTTTTTTCCAAACAGCCTTATTTTTAAAGGCTTTTATGTAATCCGCTTTTTTGATTTCTTTCAAGCTGTCGAGTTTGAGTTCTTCTGCCATCTGTTTTATTGGTGTTTATAAAATGAGATAAAATTTTACGGGATAAATATATGTTATTTTATTAAAACATGCAAGCAGAATTTATATTTAGTAGGTTGGGGTTAATGAATATGCGAATGCATTGCAGTATGTTTTTTGTTAGGTGAGTATAGAATTTTCTATAGGAACATTCAATTTCGGATATTTCACTTGTTTTATGAATATTTTCACCTACTTTCCAGTATACGGTTTTATAAATGAATTCAATAAATATTTATCGTCACCTGCTTCATTATTGAGATTTGCGCAACTAGGATAGTAATTCCGTTTTGAATTTTGGGTTAGCAAGTATTAAGGAATCATTCATTAATTAAAAAACATAGACGAATATATTGCTAATTTTCCTGTACCTAAGTACTGCGAAGGGATAATTTAACCATCTGTAAATATGAAAACATAGTAACATCAACCTCAGAGAGGCGCAAGATGTTTAGCACAAAATGTGAGAAGAGGTAGCAAAAGCTTCTGAGAAGCGCAACATAAAATAAAAATGCATTACTGAATCAGTCAAACAATCTGCCAAACAATCAACTATCTTCAATCAATCTAAGCTCTTTTTCTTAAAAAGATAAAACCCAAAAGACCCAAAAACAACAAAGCAAAGACTGGGGCAATATTAATCCAATAATTACTTTCCTTTTTTGCCAATTTAAGCGCTTTATCATTCCCCCAAAGGATCGGAGAAGCCCAATAGATCGGATGTGCGGTCATTTCACCGGCATCTGCAATAAAATCCAATTTAGCCAGACGCATTGCCTCAGATTTACTGTTACCTTTATCCAAATAATGATAAAAAGCACTCATCAGCTTAGCTGCAGAACGGTCATGCAGCGGCCAGAGCGTAGTCACCATCGACGCTACACCCGAGTGAGCAAATCCACGGCCCAAACTCATCAGCCCCTCTCCTTTCCTAAAACTGCCCATCCCCGTCTGACATGCACTCAGTACCAAAAGTTGGGTATTGTTTAGTGGCAATAACATCAATTCATGCATAAAAATGCGCTCCTCTTTTGAGGACAATAACAGATAAGCCTCGGAACTGTCCGGAGCAAAAGCATGCATGGCCAAATGCAGTAATTTTGGTGATGTTTTAACATCTGACAATAATTCATATTTATTCAGCGATCTATTCTTGACATATTTACCGGCAAACTTATTTTTCAGCTGCGTCAATTCCTCAATTGCACCGGGTAAAGGGATATGCTCCAAACTTTCATTGCTGTAAAGCGGTGCATAAGCACTGATTTTTGCTGCGCTGTTATCTGAAGAAGCTTTTTGTTGTCTGCTCAAAATTGCCAAATTATAGGCATAACGTATATTATAAAACTTTAACAGATAAGGCAGATTTGAAAATGAAGCCGTGTCGGCCATAACTTTATGCTGCAGCAATGCCTCAAAAGGAAGATAGGAAAGAATGCCGTCAGGCACTATAGTCAGCTGTTTTATATCATTCAAAAATTCTTTGGGAGGGAGCAATTCGGCAGAAACAGTATTGCCCAAATTAACATAGTCAATCAATGCTTTTTGTATATTATTTTCAAGCTTTTCCGGATTATAGAACTGTTCTAAAAACAAGGGCAATTGTTTAATCACATTGCTGTCCAATATTTTAAAAATATGATTTTTTTTAGCTCTTGCATAAAGAAATGTATATTGTTCTCCAATAAAATAATTTAAAATAATTTCATTGCTGTCCAATAATTCTAAAACTGCTGTATCATTTATAATATTTTGATTACTAATGTATTTTGGATAATATTTTGCCAATTTCGATTGAAATAAATTCAGAGAATCGGCATATTTTTCAGCCTCTTTTCTAAACCAGACCATATTTGTACTGTCTTTTGAAAATTCAGCCTTCAACCATTGCTGCTCAAAATACATGGCGTTATTTCTAATCTGTTTGTATTGTATTTGAATCGCTTCAGGTACCATTGCCGACTTCATAGCATCTGACTCTGAAAAAGAAGCAGTCAGTAATACAGATTTTCCCGATTCAAAACATTGAAATATTTTTTGAAAATCTTTTTTCTCAAGATTGGAATTGTAATATAATTCAGCCTCAAAAAAACGATGCAGGAGTTCCAAAACCCTTTGTTTGTCTGACTCCTGACGACATTCAGAGAGTAATTTACGGCCAATTTCATGAGCTTCATTAAGCTGATCTTCTGTAAAACTTACGCCTAAAGACAGAAGTGATGAAATTCCCCTCAGATATAGCACTTTATCGGCGACTTTGCCGGAAATTATATTTGAGCTAATCGACTTTTTTAAATAATTTATTTTATTGAAACTATCCAACCCTGAACATAATGCCATATCATAGTAGATTGAGGCCAAATCAGGATGCTGACTGCCATGTAGTAGTTTTAGACCCTTTTCTACCAAAAGCAAATAAGCCATAGCTTTATTTTTGTTGCCTTCCTGTTCTGCAATCAGTGAAAGTTGCGTGTATGCAAGATACAAAGTAGCTTCAAAATTAGCAGTTACAACTTCTTCATAAATCTTTTTTGCTGATACCAAATCACCTTTTTCATGCAATGCCATTCCGAGATGCAGCATCAGTTCCAGCGTTTTTGGATTATTCGGACCCAACAGTTTCCTATATATTTCAAGCCCTTTTCGGTAATGTATAGCAGCCTCCTCCAATTGAAGCTGCTTTTGATATTGTATACCAATATTGTCATAAAGCCAGGCAACACCGGTCTGCAATTCTCCTCCCATAGACAAACGAATATCGAGTGCCTTTTTGAAAAAAATTAGGGCCTCGCTCAATCTATTTTGATACTCACAAATGGCTCCTAAACTATTGTAAAGCCTTGCAAGCAGATTCAGATCTTTTTTGCTGCATTTTTCCAATAAAATTCTGGCTTCGCGAAGCACTGCTTCCCCTTTTTCATAGTCTCCGGTTTCACTGAATCCGCCAGCCTGTAAAATCAATAAATCCGAAATTTTTAATGTATCTGTCGGTATTAAACTTTTTTGTATCTGAAGTGCGAGATCAAAATGTTTTTGAAAATAAAGAGGTCGTTTCCAGAGGAGTGCAACTTCTGCCAATTGTCGGTGTGCATCTGCCAATTCCTGCGATTTTTTCCCAAAATGTTTTTCATTTAGAGTTATTGCTTCAGATGCAAGTGTAAATGCAGATTCATAAGCCCCCTCCTGTCTGCGCAATGCAACAAGATTATACATTACTTTTGCTTTGGGAATGACTAATATTCGGGTATCGGGCAATATTCTTCTTAAACTGAGTTCTTTTTCAAATGCTGCTTTTGAAGCGCTATAGTCTTTTTCGGCAAAATAGCTTCTTCCAATTTTATTGTATAAATCGGCAAGCAGTTGCGGTTCATCCTTATTTCTTTCGGCCTCTGTAAGCTGCTTTAATAAGGCATTAACATCCTGCGCCGATAATTTTAAACTTATCAGCAACAGTAAAAACAATAGATTTATTTTTCGAAAACCTAAGTTCATTGGGGATTGGGGAATTTAAATAAGATAATATAGAAGTTTTAAGGCAGTTCCTCATCTTCCAATCTCCAAAAAGGCTCTACAATACAGAGAAAAAGGAGTTCTTCTTCTCCAATATTTTCAATATACTGTATAGCCATAGGCGGGACCAAGGCAGAATCTCCTTTTATCAGTTCACGATTCTCGGAATTGATAAACAGCTGCCCTTTTCCTTGCAGGATATAATAGAGTTCAGAGCCCTTCAGACTATGCGGAAGTGAAGCTGCTCCAACTGCCAATCTTGCATGCGCAAGACTATAACCTATTGCAAGTCCATCATTTACAGGATGTACTAATTCCCGAAGTATCGTCAGATCACCAGCCTCAAATTCAAAGGCTTCATCATGTTTCTTGATAAACATCTTTAAC
>CAINVS010000539.1 GCA_903854205.1 uncultured Bacteroidota bacterium
AAATTTTTAAAAAGTTAGAACTTTTTTATATATTTACCAACTAAACCCAAAATTGCAGACAAAAAGAATTTTTTGTTTCCTAAATAGACCCATATTTATGTATTTTAAAATTTTTAATTGCCTTATTTTCAGTTTTTTATTTAGTGTCAAGGTTTTTGCACAAATACCAAATACAGAATTTAGGGGCTTTGGTCATATTGAATATTCTTTGGATTTTGTCAATCCCCAAAAGCCTGATTCTTATTTTATTTTGGGAGAACACGACTTATTTGTTCAGTCAAAAATAACAAAAAGGTTCTCATATTTAGGAGAATTTATAATAAGATACAATGCGGGGGCTGCCACAAGGTTTCTTCCCTCCATTGAAAGAACACTTGTAAAATATAGCTACCTCAATAATCATTCATTAATTTTTGGTAAAATACATACCCCTCTCAACTATTGGAATGACACCTATCATCACGGCCGCGTATTTTATCCTGTTATTTCTCGGCCCTTGATGTTTAGTTGTTTTATCCCCATTCACACAATTGGTGTACAGGCTCAGGGACAGAATATTGGCAAATGGAATTTTGGTTATGATGTCGTTATTGGCAACGGTATTGCATCTTCAGATATTTTCGACAGTAATTCATCACCAAGTTTCTCTACCGCAATACATATCAAGCCTATAGATGGAATGCGAATTGGGCTTTCTTATTATTTCAATAAAATGGATCAAAATGGCTATGGCGCCCATAGTGGCCATTCAATGCCCTCAGTGACTTCATACAATGGTCCACTCGATTTTCATTTAAATAGTCTTTCTATAGCTTATTTTGGAAATAAATTTCAATTACTCAGCGAGACCAGCCGCAACTTTACCAGAACTGATTCATTAGGATTGTCAAGTAATATAAGTACATTTTTCTATTTGGGTTATGTGATCAAAGAAAAACATATCCCCATGGTTATGGTTGATTATATAACTATCTCAAAAAATGATTTACATAGCACACCAATGGAAATGTTGAAGTTGGGATTGGGTTACCGCTATGAATTTAATCACCTATTGAATGTCAAAGGGATGCTTGAATATTATTTTCAACACCAACATCCCAATGGAATTGGGCCAAAAACAAATTATTTTGCAATCGAAATGCAACTAGCCTACGGGTTTTAAATAAAAAAATATGCAATCTTTTTACACTTTATTTTTGTCCCTGTCTTTAATTACTTTTCTCTCGGCACAGTCTGGGGAAAGCTTAATTATAATAGGTAATAAAACCGGTTTGACAGAACTCACGCTAAATGAAGCCAAAGATATTTTCAAAGGGAAAATGACCTTTTGGAAAAATAAGGAAGAGGTGATTGTGGTTCTTCCCTCGACAAAATCGGATGATGCTGAATACGTAGCCAAAGAGTTTTTTCAAACCTCAGTTACCGGAATGCAAAAACATTGGCTGGCTCTTGTTTTTCAAGGAAGATCCAATCCTCCAGTATTCTTTCAAACAACAAAAGAAGCAATTGAATATGTGAATAAAAATCCGGGATCAATTGCAGCATTGCACTGTAAAATATTGGAAGTTCCTGCTTCTATCATCATAAAATTGAAATAGAAATTGGAAAAGTCAGCAAATAAAAAATCAATTCCCTTTATCTTATTCAGTGGAGTTTTACTAAGAATATGGTTGCCTTTTTCTATTAGTATCACAGCATTTATTTTTGCTGCAGGTTACTATTATCCCAAAAAACAAGAGCAGATTTTTACTGAAAATTATACCTCCGAAATTAAGCAATTGGCCAAGACCGTATCCTTAGGAGTTGAATTGACCCTAAGTTCCGATAATTTCGAAGGCTTGAAAAAAACCATCGATTTAGCAAAATCGTCTTCAGAATTTGAGTTTATAGCAATTGTTGAAACCCTTGAAGATGGCAGCAATCAAGTATTTCAGGTAAACCCCGACAGCTTTGAAAATAAAAATATTCTAAGATTAGATTCCGTCAATAATATTTACGAAAAATGTGAAATAAAATCAGAACTGCTCAAAGGATATGTACTTATAGCTTTTTCGAAACATTTACTAAGGCATAAGATTAATAATCTCAACTACCCTGTTTATAAGGCTTTGGGAATTATTCTAGTTCTTTCACTTACTGCATTTTTATTCTTTGCCAATAGCATTTCAAAACCTATCAGAAAGCTAACCTTGGCGGCAAATCAGCTTGAGCAGCAGAATTTTGGTATTAAGATTATCGAATCTAATGGCAAAGACG
>CAINVS010000540.1 GCA_903854205.1 uncultured Bacteroidota bacterium
CATACCGGCGATTACAGAACCGCCCGGGCTATTGATAAAAATCTGAACATCGCGTTTTGGATCAACAGATTCGAGGAATAACAACTGAGCCTGAACTACATTGGCAACATAGTCATTGATACCCACACCCATAAAGATAATACGGTCCATCATCAGACGGGAAAAAACGTCCATTGAAGCTACGTTCAATTGGCGCTCCTCGATAACATAAGGCGTGAAATTGCCAATCTGAGGTATATTGGGCATGAAATTGCGGGTTGAAGCTTCAGCATAATGCTCAAGGTGCATGCTGCTCATTCCCAGGTGCTTGACAGCATATTTTTTGAATTCGTTTTTGTTCAACATGGAAATATCGGAAATTTGAAGAAGAGTCAGACTCTACTTTGGTGAAGGATGCAAAACTTTGATTATAACAATATAATGCCAATAAATTAATCTGACAAAAAGTCAGATAAAGCAAATATAGGCCTTAAAAATTCAAATTTATATGTTAGAAAGATTAAATGCAAGTATAGGAGAACATAAATTAAAAAAATAGCCCGTTTTTTTTGTTAATTTTACAGAATAAACAACTTAAGCATGGAGAATATTGATATCAGCCCCGATTTTAAAGCCACGCTCGAAGAAATGGAGAAGGGCGAGGACTGTCTTTTTATTACAGGAAAAGCCGGTACAGGGAAATCGACCCTTTTGAAATATTTCGTTCAGCGCAGTAAGCTGAAAACAGTGGTGTTGGCACCAACCGGAATTGCTGCGTTAAATATTGGCGGTCAGACAATTCACTCCTTTTTTGGACTGCCGCCAAGACCAGTTTCCAAACAGGAAATAAAATTAAGGAATAACCATAAAATTTATAAGGCTGTCGATGTAATTATCATAGATGAAATTTCGATGGTAAGGGCCGATATGCTCGACACTATTGACTTTTTTATGCGGGTGAACGGCCGTGACAAATACAAAGCTTTTGGCGGTGCACGAGTCATTTTCTTTGGCGACCTTTTTCAGCTGCCGCCGGTCGTTGCAACGCCCGAAGAGCAGTATATGATTCAGCAGACTTATGAAAGTCCCTATTTTTTTTCTGCCAAAGTTTTTGAAGATTTTCCTATCACAATGATAGAACTGCGCGAAGTTTACCGTCAGGCAGACCCTTATTTTATAAGACTTTTGGATGCCGTAAGAACAGGTTCTTTGGATTATGATGAATTTATGGAACTGAACGAACGTGTCATTCCCGATTTTCCGACTAATACTGACTTTTATATTATTCTTTCGGCAAGAAATGCCACAGTTAATGAAATTAATAAAAACAGACTGACCGCGCTGAACGTGGATGAATATACCTATCTGCCTCAAATTACTGGAGAAATAACTGTGGAACCGGTGGAATCACCCTTGCGGCTCAAATTGGGCGCGCAGGTCATGTTTCTGAAAAATGATCCTCAAAGACGCTTTGCTAACGGAACAATCGGTAAAATTACCTATCTGGATGATGAGGAAATAAAGGTACAGCTGCTCAGCCCCGAAGGGATTTTGCAGACAGTTGTTGTAGATCGTTTTGAATGGGAGGTAATAAAATATCAATTGGGGGAGGGGACCCTCGATGCCAAGGTGATCGGCACTTACAAACAATTTCCGCTGAAATTGGCCTGGGCAATGACTATTCACAAAAGTCAGGGAAAAACTTTCGATCGGGTAATAATTGACATGAAAGGCGGGGCATTTGAAACCGGACAGACCTATGTGGCACTCAGCCGCTGCAGAACATTTGAAGGCATTGTGCTGCTGAATCAGCTTCAGTCGAGAGACATAATGGTAGACCCCAGAATTATGGAGTTTTATCAGCAACATTTTTAATTTTCTTTTTTAAAAATCATTTAAATAATTAAACTGAAAATATTGAGATTTTTTTTGATTTGAGGAACTTTGAAAGGGATAGCTTAGTTTAGTAATCAAACAAAGCTTAGTTTATAAAATAAGCTAAGTTAAATAGCTAAAAAGTAGTACATATAATAGCTATTCGTCGGTTTGCAGCTGAATACTAAAATTATCTCATTTTATAAATCCTTTCCTCAAAACATGGCAGAAAACAGAGAACGCGATCTCGTATTGGCACCCAATGAGTTTGCTTTTATTTCAGACCAGACCAAGGGCAATATTATTGCCTATGTAGGCCCCTACAAAACGAGTATGGCAAACACCGATAAACCGGTGTATTTTAACAAGAAAACCAAAATTTTTGAGATCTGTGAATTGGATAAATCCATACAGACTTTCACAGCTTGTCCCGAAGGTTGGTACATTATTCTAAAAAATCCGGCTGTAGATGCAAAACCACCTCAAATTGGTACTTCCAATCAGTTGGTAACGCTGAATATCGGGCGCAAAGTAAACATTCCGGGTCCTGCATTCTTTGCACTATGGCCCGGTCAGATGGCAGAGGTAATTGAAGGGCATTTTCTTCGTTCCAATGAATATCTGATGGTTCGTGTTTACGAAGAACGTCAGGCAAGAGAAAACTGGGGCAATGCAGTAATTACGCCGCAACTGACCAATTCGGAAGGATTGGATGACAACGGCAATCTTGACATTGACACAATTGATGCAACAAAACTCACAATGGGTCAGTTGCTCATCATTAAAGGTACAGATGTGTCTTTTTATATTCCGCCAACAGGTGTTGAAGTAGTAAAAGATGAGAAAAGCGGCGAATTCGTCCGTAAAGCAGTAACTTTGGAACGTCTCGAATACTGTATTTTGCTCGATGAGAGTGGAAATAAACGCTATATTCAGGGACCTGCAGTGGTTTTCCCAAGTCCAACAGAACGTTTTGTAGAAAAGAACGGCAGCAGAAAGTTTAAAGCGATTGAGTTGAATGAAAACAGCGGTATTTATGTCAAAATAATTGCCCCTTATGAAGAAAATGAAAAGCAATATAAGGTTGGTGATGAGTTATTTATAACAGGTAAGGAGCAGATGATTTATTTTCCGCGTCCGGAACATGCCATGATAAAATACGGCGATCAGGACATTTATTATGCTGTTGCAATTCCTCCCGGTGAAGGCCGTTATTATTTGAATCGCAATACCGGTAAAATAGCATTGAAACAGGGCCCCTGCATGTTTTTGCCCGATCCTCGCGAGGAAGTAATTGTGCGCCGTATTCTCAGCCCAAAACAAACCAGACTTTGGTTCCCGGGTAATGAAGAAGCAGTGCAATACAACCTGAAACTGCAGGAACTGTCGGACATTCAGCAGGAAATAATGAGTCAGAAAGGAGAGGATATGAAACTTTCCGGCATGGCACAGCCAAGTCAGGCACTGCTCGACGTCAATCTGTTGAAAGAAGATGCTGAAGAAAAAGTATTTGAAGGCATTGTCGGAAATTCTTTTTCAAGAAAAACTTCTTTCAGTAAGCCACGTACCATCACTTTAAATAACAAATACGAAGGTGCCGTAACTATTGATGTTTGGACCGGTTACGCCATCCTTGTAACCAGTAAAACAGGTGAACGAAAAGTTGTGGTAGGTCCTGCAACGCATCTTTTACAATACGACGAAGTTCTGCAGCCGATAGAATTATCTACCGGTACACCAAAGAATGATGATAAACTGCTGAATACAGTTTATCTGCGTTCTCTGAACAATAAAGTTTCCGATGTGGTACGAGCAGAAACCAAAGATTTTTGCAATGTTGATATCAGAATGTCATACCGTGTCAATTTCACGGGCGAACCCGAAAAATGGTTCAATGTCGAGAATTATGTCAAATTCCTGACTGATCACCTTCGCTCTGTAGTGCGCAATGCCCTGAAACAGTTCAATGTTTCTGATTTTTATGCCAATGGAATCAGTATAATGCGCGATATTATTCTGGGTCCGAAAAAGGAGGAAGAAAAAAGCCGTCCGGGTTGGTTATTTCCTGAAAATGGCATGCATGTCTACGAAGTAGAGGTTTTGGATATTGAAATACAGGATGAAGAAATTCAGGAACTGCTTTTTGAAGCCAAACACGAAGAAATTCGCAAAAATTTGGACCTGTCCAGTAAAGAAAGAGAGTTGACTTATACTGTTAAATCTGAACAAATTTCCAGAGATATTTCAGGAACCCGTTCTTTAACCAAAAAGTACGGACTCGATCTTGAAAAAGAGGAAAATGCCAAACAATTGGAATTGAATCTGTCAAAACTGGAAGCGGAACTGAAGGTACAGCAGGAAGAACTCACTGCTTTGCTCGATGAACAGACCCGTCATCTGGAAATAAACCGTTTGAAATTGGCAAAAGATAAGGAAACACAGGAATTGCAGCTCATCATCTCCGAAAAATTGATGGAACAGCGTCTGCGCGAACTGAAAGCTCAGGTAGACGCTGTGGTGAGCAAAGCTGAAGCGATCAGTCCAGACCTTATTGCAGCACTTCAGGCCTTTGGCGATAAAGCTCTTGCTGAGAAAATGGCAGAAACAATGGCACCGCTCTCAATTATCGGGGGCAAAAGTATTGTCGAAGTCTTTGCCAATCTGCTTCAAGGCACTCAGCTCGAAAAAGTGCTGCGTCTAAATGTAGAGAAAGGAGAATAATTCATTGATTTGAAAAAATAAAAAATATCCCTGCTGCTTAGCCAAAAGCGGCAGGGAATCTTTATTATATAGAAATGCCAATCAAGGGTTGAAACAAGTTCAAATCGCATAACGCTGCCGCGGGCTCTTTTTTACTTTTGTCTTGATCCAAAAGTAACA
>CAINVS010000541.1 GCA_903854205.1 uncultured Bacteroidota bacterium
TGAATATTTCAATTCATGATTCGCATTTTTAACACTTTCAAATTACAGAACTGATTATTCATTTGCAAATTTACTAATTTTCCACCTCAATAATTCGATTACTTATTAACTTTGTAGAATATGAATCTTGAATCACACAATATAAAAGTACAGAAGACAGCGCGCTTTTTCCAGGCCGGCAAGGCCGACAAAGACACAAAAGTGCTGTACATTGCCCTGCATGGCTACGGTCAGCAGGCAGAACGCCTCATCAGAAAATTTGATGAGATGGGCGAAGACAGCTGTATCCTTGCGCCTGAAGGCCTTTCGCGATTTTATTGGAACGAGAAAACAGGTCAGACCGGTGCTTCCTGGATGACCAAAGACGATCGGGAAGCGGAAATTGAGGACTACTGCAATTATTTGCAGGCAGTTTACGATAGTTTTATTAACAAAGTCGCTAAAAATACAAAGATTGTTCTGCTCGGTTTTTCTCAGGGCGGTGCTACTGCTATGCGCTGGCTGCTGCTGAACAGACCCGAAAGAATTGATTCAGTACAGCTTTGGGGCTGCGATATTCCGCCTGAACTGGATTATAAAAGTGCCGCCGAATATCTGAAAAACAAAAAACTTTACTGGATTTATGGCGATACAGATCCTTATTTGGGTGCTGATCGGGTGCAGCAGTTGGAAAATCGATTCCGACAATTCCTACTATCTCCCGAGATTATCGTTTTCAATGGCGGGCACGAGGTGGATAGGGCGTTGTTGATGCGGTTGCATGGGAATTGATGTGCGGATGAAATTGATGTGCGGATATGCGGATGTGGTGATCCCGTCTTGGGTCGGGACAAGTTGTGCGGATGACTTCTGCAGCGTAATATAACTGGAATTTTACTTTAAAAATTGATGTGGAATTTTACCGCAAAGAAGCAAAGTAATTTATAGAGCTCGCATAGCTCGGTTCGCAAAGTACGCAAAGTGACCGGCCTGATGTTTTAATTTTTTTTTAAAGATTCCAAGAACCGAACGGAGTGAGCTCTACAATTGTCAAGCAAAAAAGGAAAGCAAACACAGTGAAGGAAAGACTTTAGTCTTCCGTAGCAAGTACCACTAGAGCCGCTGATTTTAACCTGCGTTGGATAATTAAATAGCTCACTATGTTCTGTTCATAATTAAATAGCTCACTCCGTTCGGTTCATAATTCTCGGTTCTCAACTTTCAATTCTAAAAACATGCGCATAGCCTTCTGACGTTTCATGCAGGAGACCAACTCTTTTTCGCCTGTGCCGACCACACTGAACGATTTCCGTCATTTTATTGAAGGGGAAGAGCTGCTCACTGCCTGTCAGCCCGGAAATTGGAAAAGGTACCAGAAAGACCGAAAAATCACTTTGCTCCCACTTTTCTACGCCTTTGCCATTCCCGGTGGTCCTTTTTAAACCAAGCCCCAACAATGAGCAAAATCATTGTTTTTCAGCATTTTTATAAAGAGCTTTGTAGCTTAACCCTACAGATGCAAAATGAAAATCAGCTGTTTAATCTTATTGCTGACGATTGTCAGCCCCTTAGTTCAGGCACAGAATGCCAAAGATATCATCATAAAAGCAGATGAAAAAATGCGTGGCAGTTCCAGCTATATTGAGATGAAAATGACGATCATCCGTCCCAGCTGGAAAAGGGAAATGACGATGAAAGCTTGGGAAAAAGGGCTCGATTACAGTCTGATCCTTATTACAGAACCTGCTAGAGACAGGGGGATTAGCTATCTGAAGATTAAAAAAGAAATGTGGAATTGGCAACCTTCCATAGACAGGGTTGTAAAAATGCCGCCATCGATGATGACGCAATCCTGGATGGGTTCAGATTTTACCAATGATGATTTTATAAGACAATCTTCCGTTGTCAATGACTATACGCATAAGCTTTTAGGCAGCGAAACCGTCGAAAAACGCGACTGTCATATCATTGAATTGGTTCCCAACGAAAACAGCAGCGTGGTTTGGGGCAAAGTAGTACTTTGGATTGATAAAAAGGAATATTTGCAAATGAAGGCCAAATTTCATGACGAAGACAATCAACTGGTCAACACCATGTTGGGTAAAAATGTAAAAAATATTGGTGGCCGTTTACTTCCCTCCGTCATGGAAATTATTCCGGCAGACGAACCCGGAAACAAAACTGTGGTCGAATATATTAGTGCTGAATTCAATAAAAAAATTGCTGATGAAGTTTTTTCCATTCAGTACATGAAAAGGGCGAAGTAGTCTCATTCCCTGAAATTTTCATCTTAATATCTGCCACCATAATGCTTTTCAAAATAGCCTGGCGCAATATCAGCCGCAACAGAAGAAGATCGGGAATTACCATTGCTGCCATTTTTTTTGCAGTGGTCAGTTCCGTATTCATGAATTCCATGGAAAGGGGCACTTGGGATCGGATGATAGAAAATGTGGTTAATTTTCATATCGGATACATTCAGGTACATCAAAAAGGTTATTGGGAAGACCAAAGTTTGGACATAGCTTTTGAATGTACGAAAGAACTTGAACAAAAGTTTAACTCCATACCTGATGTTAAATCGGTAATTCCCCGACTTGAAGGTTATGCTCTGGCCTATAATTACTCCGACACTTCCTCCATGGGCGTGTTATTGGTCGGTACCGATCCGGAACTGGAAAACAGCATGTCTGAACTTAAACAGAAAGTAGTTTCAGGAACTTTTATTAACAAAAATGATAAATCTGTTTTAGTTGCCGAAGGCTTAGCCAAGCAGTTAAATCTCATGCCCGGAGATTCAATCACCTTACTCAGTCAGGGCTATCATGGAGCTAATGCCGCGGCTGTTTACCCAGTAAAAGGGATTGTAAAATTCGGTTCACCGGATCTGAATAAACAGTTGGTCTATTTACCTCTTTCTGAAGCGCAATATTTTTTCGAAGCCAAAGATTTGGTCAGCAATGTTATTCTGAATGTAAAAGCCCGCCTTGCTGTAAACAGTACGCTAAAAAAAGCACAGGCAATTATCGACAGTTCAAAATTTGAGATCATGGGATGGGAGGAATTGCTTCCCGAACTGGTACAGGCAAGAGATATGGACACGACAGGCAATATCATTCCTTTGGGTATTCTGTACACAGTGATTGCTTTTGGAATATTTGGTACTATACTAATGATGACAAAGGAACGGCAATACGAATTTGGTGTTCTCACTGCAATTGGAATGAGCAGAGCTAAATTGGCATTTACTGTTTGGCTGGAAACCACTTTTTTGGGCCTGCTTGGAGTGCTGATCGGCATTGCTTTGGCAGCCATACCTGTGTTTTATTACCATTATTATCCTATAAGATTTGGTGAGGCTTATGCGGAAACCTTTGCCAAATTCGGAATGGATCCATTGTTGGCCACCTCTACCGACCTGAAACTTTTTACAGATCAGGCACTTATTGTTTTTATCATGAATTCTTTTTTGGCACTTTATCCGCTATACAAAATTCTGAGATTAAAACCTTTGGAAGCGATGAGGTCCTGAGCAATAGGAAGAATATTCAAAAGAACAGTTTTAAAATTTAAATCCTACATAGACATGCTGCTCATCATAAAAATGGCCTGGCGAAATATCTGGCGCAACAGTATGCGAAGCTTTGTAGTAATAGGAGCCGTAGTAGTCGGCATTTGGGCACTGATTTTCTTAAGCGGCTGGATGTTTGGAATGATTAACGGCTATGTTGACAATGCAATCAGGAACGAAACTTCTCATATGCAATTGCATCACCCTGCTTTTAAAAAAGATAAAGCGTCCAAATATTTTATGCAGCATCGTGAAGTAATGATGAGGGAGATCAGCGCATTGGAAAATGTAACTGCTGTCAGTTCCAGAACA